>NZ_JBFRDK010000074.1:0-28964 GCF_052113545.1 Paenibacillus sp. TAF43_2 | reverse complement strand
GTTTGGCGGAGCAGCCGGCCTTGATAAAACGCTGCATAAATTTGTCATTGGTGCAATGGAGCTGGATGCGATGCTGCGCTACATTGACGAGGGCAGCTTGCTAATAGTCGGCAACCGTATCGGGGCGCATCGCTGCGCGCTAGAGGAGGGAGCAGGCGTATTGATTACAGGCGGTTTTGAGCCGAGCGCGGAAGTAATCAAGCTTGCTGACGAGCGCGTTCTCCCAATCATCTCATCGCGGCATGATACGTTTACAGTCGCCTCCATGATCAACCGTGCGATGTACGACCGGCTTATTAAGCGGAAGATCATGCTGATCGAAGACATCGTAACCTTCAGCAAACCCGCTGATGTGATGCGAATCGGGCAAACGGTTTTGGACTTCCATAAGATATCGCGGGAAACGGGTTATTCCAGATTTCCGGTAGTCGATGTAAGGGGCAAGGTTGTTGGCATGATGACGGCTAAGGATGCTGTGGGATCGCCTGAGGACAGCGCGGTAGATAAAGTGATGACAAAAAATCCGATTACAGCGGCACCAAATATAACGGTCACTTCGGCTGCTCATACGATGGCTGCGGAAGGTATTGACTTGTTGCCTATCGTTGACAGGCATCGCAAGCTGTTAGGCGTTGTGACGAGGCAAGAAGTGCTTGATGCGATGCGGTTTGCAGGAAAGCAGCCGGAATCCGGAGAGACATTTGAAGATTTAATGTGGACGGGCTTTATGGCTACAGCAAATGATAATGTCATTGGCCAGGACGAGCTGGGCATTGCTTATAAGGGAATCATTACACCGCAAATGTCAGGTGCGCTTGGGATGGTGTCGGAAGGACTTCTCTCTACGCTAATGACGCAAGCGGCTCGCAGAATGATTCGAGAAACGGCGAAGCGTGACTATTTGCTGGAGAGTATGACGACTTTTTTTGTTAGGCCGGTTCAAATTGACAGTGAGGTTACGATCATTCCTAAAGCGCTTGAGATGAGTCGGAAGTTTACGAAGCTAGAAATCGAAGTGAAGGACAAACAAGGCTTGGCCGCCAAAGCGATGCTGACGGCCCAAATGATTGATCCGTATTAATTGCACATTTAATTTCTTGTCGAGCTGTACGCGCTGAGATTGCGAAGACCAGCAAATACATTAAATACGCCAATTACAAGGAATATAGCGCCAATTACGATGCGAAGCGTAGATTCTCCGGACAAGAACAACTGAACGAGAGCGATAAACAGCAGCATGGCTCCCATGCTAATATTCATTCTAGCTGTGAAGAGGCCACGGGTTCTCGCATCCGTGGAGCGGCGTGATTTAAAGCTGAATACAGCCGAAAGCACGAGTGTAATTAGGATGCCCGGCACAAGCAGCCATTGCATCAGTTGATCCATGGAAAAGCAGCTCCTTTTAAGTTACGTATGTACAGCTTCGATCTTGTGAATAGACAGGCTCTATTGTATCACGAATCGCAGCTGTATGCTTAAGAAGGAGGCTTTGCATAATCACGTACCTTGATCCAGACATGCAGAACATTATCAACGACAAGAATAGTCTTAACCTCAATGGTATAGTCCTTGCTGTTCACATCCATATAGACCTTCTTCTCAAGGAGGTTGCGTGCGAATTTTGCGTCAGAGTCAATTTCATAAATGCTTTGCCCAAGGAAGACGCTCAAATCCCCCTTTATCCGCTTAATAATCAACGCCTCGGTAACTTGATCGAGATGGGGCCTTCCCGTATTTTGGCCGGCTTCTTTCTCTACACGGGGCAGGATGCTTTTTATAACGGTATGTTGATTCTTGAATTCATTTAAATGTTTTAAATCCGTTTCGTATTGCTCCAGCTTAACCTCCAGCTCACTCTTCAAAGTGATTAAAGCCTCAAATTGCGCCAAATAAAGCGAATTGTACACAATTGCGCCAATGATCATCCCGAGTGTGAATACTCCTACCATTTGCAGTCCTCTCGTGAAACGGCTAAACGGCGGCACGCGCATCGCTTAGGTGGCCCCCTTGCAAATCAGCCGCACTAGCTCTGTGCCTAAATGCGCACCCAGAAAGGCGATAATAATAAAGCAAATTTGCTGGGCTGCCGGCGATAACTGACCATCCATAATGTTGCTTTCAATGACTCGAACGGGATCAATCGACCCCCCGATTGCTGCGACGATCGCCCATATTTTCAGTTTTATGGCTGTATCGAGCATTGTATGGGCTGGCGGCATCAGCATAAACACTGATCCCACTGCTGCAAGCGTAGATCCACCTAACACAACGCCAAATGCGATAAAGAAATCAAGTCCTGCTTTGGACAAAAAATAGCTCACCCGTATCCCTCCAAAAATATAGTCTTGTAGATTAACACCGCATGCTTGTATGCTCTGCTACCATTCTATGGGCGTGTCCATCGCTATTATGATAAAATAGAATTATCTTATTTTTGGACGAAGCGGAAAGGAACCGATGCGATGAGCGGCCATAATGAACAATCTTACGTGCATTTGCACGTCCACAGCGAATATAGCCTGCTCGACGGCGCCGCCAGAATTAAAGATTTGACAGCTAAAGCTGCGGACCTCGGCATGAAGGCACTTGCGCTCACCGATCATGGAGTCATGTACGGAGCTATTCCTTTTTACCGGGCATGCCGTGCACAAGGAATAAAACCGATTATTGGGTGCGAGCTATATATGACGACTGGTTCTCGCTTTGAGAAAGGGTCGCGCAAGGAAAATCCAATCTATCATTTGATTGTGCTTGCCAAAAACGAAGCGGGTTATCGAAACTTAATGAAGCTCTGCTCCATAGCACATTTAGAAGGTTTTCACTATAAACCCCGCGTTGATTTGGAGATGCTGCGTGAGTACTCTGAAGGGCTGATTTGTTTAAGCTCTTGTTTGGGGAGCGAGATCTCTCAGCATCTGCTGCATGACCGCTTGGAGCAAGCGCGAAGCAGCGCTTTGCGTTATAAAGATATTTTCGGAGATGACTTTTATTTAGAGCTGCAGGATCATGGTCTTCTGGATCAGAAAAAAGTAGCTGTTGATATGATAAAGCTTGCAGAGGAAACAGGTATTAAGCTGGTCGCTACAAATGACGTGCATTACTTGCAGGCTGAGGACGCTGCTATGCAGGATGTTCTTATTTGCATCGGTACGGGCAAAACGACAGAGGATACTGATCGATTGCGCATGCTGACAGATCAGATGTATCTGAAGAGTGCGGACGAAATGGCGCTGCTGTACAGACATGTGCCTGAAGCGATTGCGAATACAGTTGAGATCGCGGATAAATGTGAGCTTGAGCTGACGCTTGGACGCGCAGCGCTTCCTGTTTTTCGGCCGGTACCATCGGGTATGAGCTCATCCGATTACTTAATTACTTTATGCCGCGACGGATTAGTTGCTAGATATGGCGGAAATCCAGAGTGGGTTCAAGATACTGATTATAGACAAAAGGCGGAGCAGCGGCTCGAATATGAGCTGTCTGTCATCGAGAAGATGGGCTTCAGCGATTACTTTCTGATCGTTTGGGATTTTATTCGCTTCGCTCATGATTCAGGCATTAGAACGGGACCTGGACGAGGCTCGTCCGCGGGCAGCCTTGTTGCGTATACGCTTCGAATAACGGATGTTGATCCGCTGAAATATAAGCTTTTGTTCGAGCGATTTCTTAATCCTGAGCGAATTTCCATGCCCGATATCGATATTGACTTCAATGATGAACGGCGTGACGAGGTCATTGCTTATGTGGCAGCCAAATACGGCGAAGAGCATGTTGCTCAAATCATTACATTCGGAACGATGGCTGCCAAGGCAGCAGTTCGAGATGTAGGCAGAGCTATGAACGTTCCGTTTCAAGAGGTGGATCGAGCAGCTAAGCTTATTCCAAACCAGCTGGGCATTACGATTGAGGAAGCGCTTCGCATGAGCAACGAGCTTCGCGAAGCAAGCGAGCGTCAGCCGAAGACGGCGGCTATGCTGAAGATGGCCTTGAAGGTTGAGGGCATGCCAAGGCATGCCTCCACTCATGCTGCGGGCGTTGTGATTTCACAGGAGCCGCTGACACACTATACGCCGATACAGACAGGAAGCGAGAGAATACCGCTCACCCAATATTCAATGGAGCATTTAGAAGCGATTGGACTTCTGAAAATGGATTTTCTCGGTCTGCGTACACTCTCCATTCTAGAGCGTGCACTGCACGCGGTTAAGGAGCAGCACGGCAGAGTGATCGATTTCCACACCATTAGCGATAGTGATCCGGCAACGTATGCCATGCTGAGCCGCGGCGACACGACCGGAATTTTTCAACTCGAGTCTGCCGGTGTGCGGCGAGTGCTGAAGGAAATGAAGCCAACGGAATTCGAGGATATCGTCTCCGTTCTTGCACTCTACCGTCCCGGCCCGATGGAGTTTATTCCTAAATACATTCAAGGCAAACACGGGCTCGTAACGGTTGAGTATCCGCATCCGTCGCTAGAGCCTATTCTCTCTGACACGTATGGCATTATTGTTTATCAAGAGCAGATCATGCAAATTGCCTCCTTGATGGCTGGCTTCTCTCTTGGTGAAGCGGATTTGCTGCGCCGAGCAGTATCCAAGAAGAAGCGCGAGGTGCTCGACGAAGAGCGGGCACACTTTGTGAAAGGAAGTCTTTCACAAGGGTATTCAGAAACGGATGCCAATCATGTCTACGACATGATCGTTCGATTTGCCGATTACGGGTTCCCTCGGGCGCATGCAGCAGCATATGGAGTACTCGCCTTTCAGACAGCATGGCTTAAAGCTAACTATCCTGTGCCGTTTATGGCATCGATGCTCGCTTCAGTTACAGGAAATCAGCGGAAGACCGCTGAATATGTGGATGAATGCAGGCGAATGGGCATTGCTGTGCTGCCGCCTGACGTTAATGAAAGCAGCGTATCGTTTACACCTGTTGAGAAAGCGGTTCGATTCGGGCTGGCAGCTATTAAAAATGTCGGGACACAAGCCATTGAAGCGATCTTAAAAGAGCGAAAGGATCGGCTCTTCGATAGTCTTCTGGATCTTTGCCAACGTGTAGACCTGCGGGTTGTGAACAAGCGGGTGCTGGAGTCGCTCATTCAGGCGGGAGCTCTTGATTCGTTGCCAGGACACCGTGCTCAGCTACTAGCTGCTTTGGAGGAGACGGTAGAGACAGCAATCAAATGGCGCAAAGACCGTGAAGAGCTGCAAATTGAAATGTTTGGTTTAGACGAGGTGCAGAACTGGGATGTCGAGCTGCCCGATATCCGTCCGTACACGACAGGGCAACAGCTTGATTTTGAAAGGGACCTGCTGGGGCTTTATTTATCCGGCCATCCGCTGGATGCTGCCGAGCAGCAGCTGTCGGCGTTAGGCCTTGATCGGTTGGTTGAGCTGTCTGATGCAAAGGACGGGGCGATTGCTATTGTCGGAATTATGGTCGTATCCATCAAGCCTTTCACGAATAAGAAAGGTCTGTCCATGGGTTTTCTCGAGCTTGAAGATCGCATAATGCGTGTGGAAGCTGTCGTATTTCCGACGATCTGGAAGCGAATCGAAAGCAAGCTCAAAAAGGGCGGCTTAGCCATTATACAAGCAACGGTTCAGCAGCAGGATGATGATTATAAGCTCATCGTTGAGGATTGTGTACCGATTGAACATCCGGAGATGGAGCTTGCGGATCACGTAGGACGGCTGCAGAAGCAGGCGAAGGCTCGCGCGGCAAGAACGGGCGGGAGCAGCTATACTTCTGCGGGCAGTACTCAGAAAACGCAAGGCCAAGCTAACCGAACGACGTCACCTAGCAATCGGCCAGCTTTCCAGACTAAGGCTGCTGATAATAGTAGCGTTAAAACCAGCCCTCAGTCCGGAAATAACCGCAATACACCTGCATCCGATGAGCGCAAGCCGCAGCGCGTATATATAAAAATTGTAGCGGAAAATGAACAGCCTGCTGTCCTTGAACAGCTGAAAAGTGTTTTGGCTGGTCATTCCGGACAGCTCGCTACCGTGTTATTTTATGTACAAGGACAAAAATCGATTGCTCTCAGCGATAGTTATCGCGTTAAACCATCTGCTGAGCTTATCGCAGCCGTTGAGCAGCTCTTGGGTGAAGGCTCGATCATCGTCAAATGACAACGACATAAACAAGCTGATGCGAGACCTTCTGCAATCTATTTCTCGCTTCTGGTAAATCAGAAATTAGATGCTAATTTTAAGCTTGAAAATATGCAATGGCGAGAAAGGTTTGAGCTGAGCAAACCTTGGTTTGTAATTATTTCGATAGTGAGATTATGCAAAAAAAAAGAAGTGAAAATTATTCTTTTGCCATGAATATTTGGTATTGATGCAATAGGATTTCTCCCCTCCTGCTTTATCTTGCAAGCAACGGCATTTCGTATGCACATCAGAGCCTATCTGTGCATATGTTTAGAGATACATGTGAAGATGGCTATGGGGCTCTGAGAGTGCGAGCGCCGCCTGAGGACAATGTCATCTGCTCACGCCTATGTTTCCAAGATAAACGTACAAGCAGTTACGGGAGGGATGAGTCCTATGACAGGAATCGAGAAATGGCTCTTAAAACGAGGGGTATCCATCGATGATGTAACAGAAATCGTTTATACGCTGCAGCGCCCTTATAACGGTGATTTGACGATGGAAGAGTGTGAGGAAAGCGTAAGGGCGGTGCTTGGCAAACGAGAGGTTCAATATGTCATGTATACGGGTATGGCCCTTGATGAGTTAGCTGAGCGGAAGTTATTGCCAGAGCCATTGCAATCGATTATGGAAAATGATGAGTCGCTTTACGGTGTGGATGAGACGCTTGCGCTCGGCATTACGAATGTTTACGGCATGATTGGATTGACGAGCTTCGGATATTTAGATAAAGTAAAACCCGGTATTATTCGTCAACTAAATATAAAAGGTGAACGAATTCATGTTTTTTTAGATGACCTGGTTGCTGGATTAGCCGCTGCCGCGTCTGCTCGAATTGCACATCAGGACCCGAAAGCGATCCAATATGATTTGCCGGATTCGCCTTAACTATGGTATCATTGTGAGATCATATGGCCTGTTACCGGGATAGCTGTGCTTAGTAAGTGAGCTTTGTGGAAGCAAAGTTTTCAGGAGGTACCATGATGTGGACGGTCATTTATATCGCACCAACAGCAAAAATTGCAGATAACATCAAGAAGCGGCTAACGGATGAAGGGTTTCTGGTGAAAATCCGCTCCGTCAATCTGTCCAAACAGCAATACGAGATACTAGTTCCGTCAGGCGAGTTGGAGGAAGTTCAAGAAGTATTCAACTCCATTATGCGGCCATTATGATGGACTGCTCTATACTATTGCGCCTTGAGAGGTGTCACACGTGCAAATAAAAGATTTATTTACTAAGAAAAAATATGCAACGATACCTTCGGAACCACGCAAGCGTGAAGTTCCTGAGGGCTTGATGAATAAGTGCTCCAAATGCGGCACGATTCAGTATAGCAAAGAGTTGGAAAAGAATTTGAAGGTATGCTCATCCTGCGGTTATCATTACCGTCTAAGCGCGTTGGAGCGTATTGCATTAACGCTTGATGATGGGCATCTGGTAGAATACGATGCCAATATGGAATCCATCGATCCTCTAAACTTCCCAGGTTACGCGAGCAAGCTAGAGCAGCAGAAGAGCAAGTCGAGTCTTCGCGAAGCTGTCGTAACAGGAGAAGGTACGATTGGTGGTTTTCCTGTCGTCGTAGCAGTCATGAGCTTTGATTTTTTCACTGGCAGTATGGGATCCGTAGTTGGAGAGAAAATTACAAGAGCGATCGAAGCGGCTCATGAGAAGAAACTGCCGCTTCTTATTTTCTCAACATCGGGCGGCGCCCGGATGCAGGAAAGTATTCTTAGCTTAATGCAAATGGCCAAAACGAGCGCGGCACTTTCAAAGTTTCAAGGTGCCGGGGGTTTGTTTATTTCGATTTTTACCGATCCTACTACGGGCGGGGTTTCGGCAAGCTTTGCGAGCTTGGGCGATTACAATTTGRCCGAGCCTGGCGCGTTGATCGGTTTTGCCGGACGAATTGTTATCGAACAAACGATTCGCCAGAAGCTGCCTGACGACTTCCAGACGGCTGAGTTTAACTTGCAGCATGGCCAATTGGATAAAGTCGTACACCGCAAAGATATGAAACCTACGTTAGCAAAGCTGCTTGATATGCATTGCGTAAGGGAGGAAACATCCTATGGCGGGTGAGCTGCCTTTTGAAAAACCGTTGTACGACTTGCGGCAGAAGGTAACTGAGCTTAAGACCTTAAGCGTGGAGAAGGGTATCGACTTCACGGAAGAAATTCGAGGTCTTGAGCTTAAGTGCAAGCAGCTGGAAGAAGAATTGTATAGTGAGCTGACTCCGGCTCAAAAGATGCATATGGCGCGTCATCATCAGCGTCCGACATCGTTAGACTTCATTCAAACGGTATTTACCGATTATATGGAGCTTCATGGAGATCGTCTGTTTGCAGATGATCTTGCCATCGTTGGTGGCCTTGCTAAGATAAACGGTGTTCCAGTTACTGTTATTGGACACCAGCGCGGCAAGGACACTCGTGAGAATATTGCTCGTTTCTTCGGCAGTCCTCATCCTGAGGGCTTCCGCAAGGCGCTTCGTCTCATGGAGCAAGCGAACAAATTCAAGCGGCCAATCATCACGTTTATTGATACGAAGGGTGCTTATCCGGGCAAAACCGCCGAGGAGCGAGGTCAATCGGAAGCGATTGCGCGCAACCTGCGGGAAATGGCCGGCTTCGGCGTGCCTATTATTTGTATCGTTATTGGTGAAGGCGGCAGCGGGGGAGCACTCGCTTTAGGCGTCGGAAACCGTGTGTTAATGTTGGAAAATGCGATTTATAGTGCAATCTCGCCAAATGGAGCGGCATCCATCTTATGGAAAGATGCTTCCAGGGCAGATCAAGCAGCTGAAGCCATGAAGATTACAGCCAAAGACTTGTTAGAGTTTGGTGTAATTGAGGATATAGTTCCAGAGCCGCAGGGCGGTGCACATAAGGACTTGGCATTTCAAGCGGAGCAAATTAAGGAAAAGCTGTGGCAGCATTTACAAGAACTTATGAAAATGAGTGCTGAGCAGCTTATCGAAGATCGGTATAATAAATTCCGTAAAGTGGGTCAATTCAAGATCGTTGAAGAGCCCGGAGATGTGGCAGACGGAGCAGTTGCTGATACAAATATCGGTCTAAAAGCGGACGCGGTGAATGTATCTCAGGAACAGGCGCCGGAAGCAACTCCGACCGTTCAATAGTGAATAATATGTAAAAATGATTATTTCACTGTACAAGCAGTGGGTTGTCATGTCAGTATAGTAAAGAATATCAGGCAGTATACGGAGGAAACTTAACATGCGTAAAACGAAAATTGTTTGTACTATCGGTCCATCCAGCGAATCACYGGAAAACACAAAAAAGCTAATCAATGCAGGCATGAACGTTGCCCGTCTTAACTTCTCACACGGAGATTTTGAAGAGCACGGCAACCGTATTAAAAACATCCGCATTGCAAATGCAGAACTTGGTACTTCGGTAGCGGTTTTGCTTGATACGAAAGGTCCTGAAATTCGTCTTGGCAAGCTTAAAGAAGAGCCTATTGAGCTTAATCAAGGTGAAATCGTTACGCTTACTACAGAAGAAATTTTGGGTGACCGCAACCGTGTTCCTATTACTTACAACAACCTTCCAAACGATGTAACAATTGGTTCAACTATCCTCATTGATGATGGCTTGATCGGATTGACAGTTGAAGAGGTTAAAGGCACTGAGATCGTTTGCCGTATCGTAAACAGCGGTCCAATTAAAAGCAAAAAAGGCGTTAACGTTCCTGGCGTGAAAATTTCATTGCCTGGTATTACGGAAAAGGATGCTAACGATATCGTATTTGGTATCGAGCAAGGCGTAGACTTCATCGCAGCATCTTTTGTTCGTAAAGCGAGCGACGTGCTTGAAATTCGTGAATTGCTTGAGCGTCATAATGCAGGTCACATTCAAATCATCTCCAAAATTGAGAACCAAGAAGGCGTAGACAACCTTGATGAAATTCTTGAGGTTTCTGACGGTCTTATGGTAGCGCGTGGCGACCTCGGCGTTGAAATTCCAGCTGAAGAAGTGCCGCTCGTTCAAAAAAATATGATCAAAAAAGGTAACCGTGTAGGTAAACCTGTCATTACAGCAACACAAATGCTTGATTCCATGCAGCGCAACCCGCGTCCAACTCGCGCAGAAGCGAGTGACGTTGCAAATGCGATTTTTGACGGTACAGATGCGATCATGCTTTCCGGCGAAACAGCTGCGGGAAGATATCCAACTGAATCCGTACAAACAATGGCTCGTATTGCTGAGCGTGCGGAAGCCGCTTTGGAATACCGTGAAATTTTCACAAAACAAGCTAATGCACAACAAGTATCCGTTACAGAAGCAATCAGCCAAGCTGTTGCTAACTCGGCTCTTGACCTTGGTGCAAAAGCGATCATCACATCGACGCAAAGCGGCTTTACAGCTCGCATGGTATCGAAGTACAAGCCTAAAGCTCCAATCATTGCTGTAACGACTGATGAGAAGGTATTGCGTCGTCTATCTCTCATTTGGGGCGTATTTGCAGTGCTTGGTCCAGATGCGGATACAACGGATGAAATGTTCGAAAATGCTGTAAAAGGCGGAATGAGCACTGGATTCCTAAGCTTGGGAGATACAGTTGTTATTACAGCTGGCGTTCCAGTTGGCCGCGCTGGCACTACAAACCTTATCAAAATTCACCACATTGGTGAGCTTTTGGCACAAGGACAAGGTATCGGCAGCCAAACAGCTATCGGTAAAATTGTAGTAGCTCGTACACCTGAGGAAGCTATTGCAAAAACAACTCAAGGTTCAATCTTGGTAACGATCTCCACAGATAAAGAATATATGCCTGCATTTGAAAAAGCTGGTGCAGTTATTACAGAGCAAGGCGGAATTACTAGCCACGCCGCTGTAGTTGGCCTGAATCTTGGAATCCCAGTTATTCTTGGCATCCAAAATGCAACTGAATTGCTGCAAGATGGCATGGAAGTTACCATCTATGGCGAAACAGGCGTTATCTATCACGGCCAATCAAAAGTACTGTAATATAACAGTGCCTTTGTTTTGACAACAATATAGTACAAAAACAAAAAGCGATGGTGATCTCACCGTCGCTTTTTGCTAATCATTTCGTCAAAGCATGTTCGTTTTGATAAAAAATGGGGGGACATTTATGCTGTCAGCTTCCACTTGGGTTCTGCACCCGCTGCGCGTTCGTTATCAGGAAACCGATCAAATGGGTGTCGTTTTTCACGGGAATTATGTAACTTGGTTCGAAATTGGACGTACTGAATGGATAAGAAATGCTGGTTATGACTATAAAACGATTGAAGAGCAAGGATTGCTGCTGCCGGTTATAGATTTGCAATGCCGCTATGTGCAACCCGCTCGCTATGACGATACTGTAGTCGTTTGTACTCGAATTGCTGATTGCAGCCCTCTGCGCGTATCCTTTGAATCACAGGTTAGAAAGGTATCAATGGATGATTTCCATGCGTCAGAAGTATCAGAAAGCGAATCACTGCCTGGTGAGCTGCTTGTTGAGGGTGGAACCAAGCATGTATGGGTCAACGAGTCTTGGCAACCAGCGCGCTTAAACAAAGTCATGCCTGAATTGTATGAATTGCTGCGTACGAAGTAAGTTTGTCTTGCAAATTGCGATGATATTTTGCAGCTTAGCAAACCAAGCTTATGCTTACGAAGTAAGTTTGCTACGCAAACTTTTAGGAGGTCCAATCATGTATAAATGGCTGTTGGCAGTTTTAATTGTTGTTCCATTAGTTGAGCTTTGGGGAATCTTTCAAGTTAGCGGCTGGATCGGGGGCTGGAACACTTTTTTTATACTGATCCTCATGGGTTTGGCAGGCGCTTATTTGGCCCGAATGGAAGGGCGAAAAGTATGGGGCGAGGCTCAGCGTCAAATGCAAGCTGGACAAATTCCCGGCCAGTCGCTTTTAGATGGATTATGTGTGCTAGCAGGGGGCATTTTGCTGCTGCTGCCAGGGTTTCTGTCTGACATCATAGGCATTACGCTGCTTATTCCATTTACAAGAACCTTTTATAGACTAATCATGCTGCGTGAATTAGAGAAAAGAATACGAAACGGCAATTTTAAGATCGGAAGATTCTAATATTTACGTGACATTTACAAAAGGTTAACATGGCAATAATAGTCATGCTTCATAATGAGATAGATATAAGTCGTTTCTTGTCGTTATATTAGCATTCTTGATATGAGGCAAGAAGCGTATGTTAGAAAAGCAGGTTTATTTCGCAAAATTACTCAGGAGGCGTGAGAAATGACCAAGCTTTTGTCCAACTATGTAAATCGTGACTTAAGTTGGATCGAATTCAACCGAAGAGTTCTTCAAGAGGCGCAGGATCTCAGCAATCCGCTGCTTGAGAGAGCAAAGTTTTTGGCAATTGTCTCAAGTAATTTGGATGAATTTATGAGCGTGCGAGTTGCTGGCATCCAGATGCAGATGAGAGCCGGCTTATCCAAAACTGATTTTACGGGCTATACGCCCTCTGGACTTTGGAAGCGGCTGATTAAGCGAGCAACCCAAATGGTCCATGATCAATATCGTACATACAGAGAAGTGTTCCGAAGCCTCAGTCGTGAGGGCATTTTTATTCGTTCGCTGGATGAGCTTAATATAACGCAAACGAAAGCAGTCTCGGATTATTTTCATGAAATTGTATTTCCAGTACTTACACCAATGGCTGTCGATCAGAGCAGACCGTTCCCGCTTGTTCATACGAAAGAGCTGTATTTAGCAGTACTTCTTAGACAAGAGAGTGATCCGTCTGAAGAGGAGCCGTTATTTGCGATTGTCCAAGTACCTTCTATATTACCGAGATTTGTACCTGTCCCAGGTCGAATTAACAGCAAGAAAACGGAGTTTGTGCTTCTTGAGGATTTAATTGAAAAGTTCATCGATACGTTATTCAACGGCTATATTCCATTCGCAGTAAACCCGTTCCGCTTAACAAGGGATGCGGATATTACATTGAATGAAGAGGATGCCGAGGATCTGCTTGAGGAGATCGAGAAAGAGCTGCGCCGCCGCCGCTGGGGAATTCCTGTAAGGCTGGAGGTTTCCAAGGGGATGCACCCTTATGCGCTCGAAATGCTTACCGAAGAGCTCGAAATCGAAGATAATTTATTCGAAATAGATGGACCGCTTGATTTAAGCTTTTTGATGAAGTTTGCAGGAGCGGTACCGGGCAATGATAATTTGCGGTATGAGAAGCTTGAGCCAATTTATCCAAGAGAATTTGACCACACTGACGATATGTTTGAGGTCATCCGCCAGCGCGATGTTTTGATGTATCATCCTTATGAATCATTTGATGCAGTTAATGACTTTGTCATGCAGGCTGCTTATGATCCCGACGTGCTAGCGATAAAAATGACGTTATACCGCGTGAGCGGCCAGTCTGCGCTCGTTCAAGCGCTTGCTAAGGCAGGCGAGGCTGGTAAGCAGGTAACGGTCGTTGTAGAGCTAAAGGCGAGGTTTGACGAGGAAAGGAACATCGCTTGGGCGCGCCAGCTGGAGAAGGCTGGTTGCCATGTCGTTTACGGTCTAGTTGGTCTGAAGACACATGCGAAAATCTTGTTAGTTGTTAGACGAGAGCATGGCACGCTGCGCCGCTACGTTCATGTAGGGACAGGGAATTACAATGACAGTACGGCAACATTATATACGGATATTGGACTTTTTACGTCACATCCAATAATCGGCGGCGATGCTTCGGCTTTGTTCAACGAGGTTACGGGTTATTCATCACCTTATGAGTGGAAAGCTTTTGGCGTTGCGCCTTCTGATTTGAAGGAAAAGCTATATCGGTTAATCGATAGGGAAAGATTGAATGCAGCAGCCGGGAAGCCAGCTCGCATTATTGCCAAAATGAATTCTTTATCGAATCAAGAGATGATTGATAAGCTTTATGAAGCCTCTCAAGCGGGAGTGAAAATTGTATTAATCGTTCGCGGCGTTTGCTGCTTGCGGCCGGGTGTTCCTGGGCGCAGTGAAAATATTCAGGTAATTAGTATCGTCGACCGTTTTCTGGAGCATGCACGGATTATGTACTTCCATAATGGCGGGGAAGAAGAGGTATATTTGTCGAGCGCGGATTGGATGACTCGTAATCTTACAAGAAGGATTGAGCTTATGTGTCCCGTATTTGATCCGAATTTGAGACAAATATTGATCAAGATGCTTCAGCTTAATATCGATGATAATGTAAAAGCCCGTGAATTGCAGCCGAACGGTACTTATGAGCATCTTACTAGTGCTGATAAAGAGCCGTTCCGCAGTCAATTCGAGGCAAAGGTTATAGCGTCTTGGAAGGGACGTGCGTAGACGAAAAGTCGAGGCTCGGCGTGAATCCCCAAAGTTTCTTGAATTCGCTGGCGAGCTCTTCCACTTCTCGGCGCTCAACTGCAAGCGTTCCTCGCGGCTGAATCGGGCGAAGCAGCAGCTGAATGCCGGATAATTGGACATTTRGCTGAGCAATGGCTTGTGTTTCCCCGCGATCAAGCGCAGTCGACAGCTGAAGCAATGAGCCAAGCTTATAAATGACTTCAAGGTCGGATTCGTTAAGCAGTTCCTTATATTCGGAAATGTGCTGACGAGCCCGGCCTTTGCTTTTGTAAGATGCGATAGCTGCTGTCATAATCATTTCGCGATGCGTTAGCCCATTCAACTGGGAATTAACAATAAGATAGAAGGAATGCCTTGCATATTCGTAATAATCAATGGATGCACCGATTCGGAACAACTGTGACGCTGTGTCCAGCAGCACTCTCGATTGAGGTGTCAATGGATGAACATAGTTCAGGACATCATAAATCTCTAGAGAGATTCGGTTGACCTGCAGCACATGCTGCTTTGGAGCTTCTGGATGCAGGGCACTTAAATTTGTTAGGCTATATTTGAGCACATCATCTAGTTTTGGACGATTTGGGAATCTGGTTGCATGGAACAAGCCATCGCGCAGTCCAGCACCGCAAATTCGGTAATAAGTTGCTTTGGTTGCACGGAATAATACGCGTAAAATCGCGACACCGGGTACAACTACATCAGCACGATCCTTGGACAAGCCCGGAAGTTTACGTCTTTTATCAAGCGGAAGCTTGCGCATTTGATGAAAGAGCTCATCAACGTGCTCGCTCGTAATCGGATAATTATGTGTTTGCGGAAAAGGGTATTTGTATGCGGCTTGATGCATTTTTCCTAATGCACGCACCGTGCCTCCGACACCGACGAGCGGCAGACCTGCTGTTTCTCCAATCCAGGTCTCGTTTCGAGCCGCTTCTGCAACGATGGCTTCAAGCGCCTTCAGGTCTTCATCTTGGAGCGTGCCTTTTGTGCCGAAACGTTTGTTGAAGCTTACGCAACCAAACGGAAAGGATACAGAATGAACGAGAACGCGGTTGCGAAATAATGAAAGCTCGGTGCTTCCACCGCCGATATCAATGAGAAGGCCGTCACGAATATTTAGTGAGTTAATCATGCCGAGAAAGCCGTACGAGGCTTCATCCTCACCGGTGAGCAATTCGATGGTTAAGCCTGTGGCCGAATGAATACGAGCAAGGATTTCTGAACGATTATTTGCATTTCGAATAGCAGCCGTTGCGACTGCTCGAATATGGCTTGTATGATTATGTGTGCAAATCATGGTAAAATGATTCAGTGTGTCGATCAGATCATCGATCGCTGCACCTGGCAGACATCCGTTTTCATCAATACGTTCGCTTAGTCTGGCAGGCCGTTTACTGCTATCCGCCACACGATGAGCACCATTTGCTGTCTTCTCGTAAACGACGAGACGGACGGAGTTGGAGCCTATGTCAATAATTCCGATGCGTTGTCCTGTCATGTTGCGCCTCCAATACGGCAAAATTTGCTCTGTAAGTTCTCTTTTTGACATTTTACCACTTTATCCGTTTCTGTAAAAATAGTTTATGCTGCGGCTAAAATTGGAGCGAATAGGGAAAAATGCAGTTTGAGCATACGAAGTGAAGCGGAGAAATAATAAGCGAAAAAATTATTGATGACGCTGATAAAGCATTTTTATGTCTGTATTTGTTCACATAATTGCCGAAATCATTTATGATTAAAGGCGATGGTACAAAAACGACCCCTTTTTATTGTTTACGATAACCATGTTAAAGGAGAGAGAACGATGACAGCAACTAAAGGTCTGGAAGGAATTGTCGCAGCGACGTCCTCCATCAGCTCCATTATTGATGGCGTATTGACATACCGCGGTATTGATATTGATGATCTTGCGGAAAACGCTACTTTTGAAGAGGTTGCCTACCTGCTATGGTACGGTAAACTACCGAATCGTTCTGAGCTTGATGGACTGCAAAAGCAATTGGATCAATTTGCAGCGCTTCCAGAAGGCGTAATTGATCAAATCAAGCTTTATCCAAAAAATACAAATTCTATGGCTGCGCTTCGTACGGCAGTATCCAGCTTAGCATTGTACGATGAATCCGCAAACGATATGTCTCCTGAAGCGAATCAATTGAAAGCAATTAAATTGCAGGCGCAGCTGCCAACAATTATTGCTGCTTTTTCACGCATCCGCCTAGGACAAGAGCCTGTAGCTCCAAAGAAAGGCGTATCCATCGCCTATAATTTCTTGTATATGCTTACTGGCAGCGAGCCGGCTGAAGTTGCTGTTAAAGCACTTGATCAAGCGCTCGTTCTTCATGCTGACCACGAGTTGAATGCGTCGACATTTGCTGCTCGTGTAACCGTAGCAACGTTGTCGGACATTTATTCGGGCGTAACGTCAGCGATTGGCGCTTTGAAAGGCCCTCTTCATGGCGGTGCAAACGAAGCTGTAATGGTTATGCTTGAAGAAATCGGTTCTACTGCTAACGTTGAAAGCTTTATTAACAACGCGCTTGCAAACAAAGTGAAAATTATGGGCTTTGGTCACCGCGTATACAAAAACGGCGATCCTCGCGCGAAGCATCTGCAAAAAATGTCCCGCGAGCTTGGCAAGCTGACAGGCAACATGGAGCTTTACGAAATGTCTGTTAAAATTGAAGAGCTCGTAACTGGACAAAAAGGCTTGAAGCCTAACGTGGACTTCTACTCAGCGTCTGTATATACAACGCTTGAAATTCCACGCGACTTGTTCACGCCTATTTTTGCAATCAGCCGGGTATCTGGTTGGAGCGCGCATATTCTTGAGCAATATCAAGATAACCGCTTGATCCGTCCGCGTGCCGACTATGTTGGTCCGGTTAATGCGAAGTACATTCCGATTGAACAGCGTTAATTCGTGATTTAAGTTACAATAGAGAGAGCGGATAAGCTCTACGCTCTCTGTTCTTTAAAAAAAGACATCATATTTCATCTATACTTGCTATAAAGCAGGTACAATTCTAAGGAGGATTTTATTCATGGCTAAGTTCGAAAAATTCGCGCTTCCAACTGAAGGCGAACAAATTACAATTGACAACGGTGTTCTTCAAGTACCTAACAACCCAATTATTCCTTTTATCGAAGGCGACGGCACTGGCCGCGACATTTGGAAAGCTTCGAAACGCGCACTTGATGCAGCGGTAGAAAAAGCTTATAACGGCGAGAAAAAAATCGCTTGGTACGAAGTATTTGCCGGCGAAAAAGCTTTCAACACATACGGCGAGTGGCTGCCTGCTGATACTTTGACAGCAATCCGTGAATATATCGTTGCAATTAAAGGACCATTGACTACGCCTATCGGCGGCGGCATTCGTTCATTGAACGTTGCGCTTCGTCAAGAACTTGATCTTTACACTTGCTTGCGTCCTGTTCGTTACTTCACGGGTGTACCTTCCCCAGTAAAACGCCCTGAGCTTGTTGACATGGTTATTTTCCGTGAAAATACAGAAGATATCTATGCGGGCATCGAGTACCAAGAAGGTTCTGCAGAAGTGAAGAAAGTAATCGAGTTCTTGCAAAACGAAATGGGAGCTAACAAAATCCGCTTCCCAGAAACTTCCGGTATCGGTATTAAGCCAGTATCGAAAGAAGGTTCGAAACGTCTTGTTCGCGCAGCGATCGAGTACGCAATCAAACACAGCAAAAAATCAGTTACACTTGTACACAAAGGCAACATCATGAAATACACAGAAGGCGCGTTCAAAAACTGGGGCTACGAAGTGGCTGAAGAAGAATTCGCTAACGAGACTTTCACATGGGGTCAATACGACCGCATTAAAGAAGCAGAAGGCACTGACGCAGCTAACAAAGCACAAAAAGATGCAGAAGCAGCTGGCAAGCTAATCGTTAAAGACGCAATTGCGGATATCGCATTGCAACAAGTACTTACTCGTCCGACTGACTTTGATGTTATCGCTACATTGAACTTGAACGGCGACTACTTGTCCGATGCTCTTGCAGCACAAGTTGGCGGTATCGGTATTGCTCCGGGCGCGAACATCAACTACTTGACTGGACACGCAATCTTCGAAGCTACTCACGGTACAGCTCCGAAATATGCTGACCTTGACGTAGTTAACCCAGGTTCCGTAATCCTTTCCGGTGTAATGCTTCTTGAGCACCTAGGCTGGCAAGAAGCGGCTGACCTTATCTATAAAGGTATGGAAGCTTCGATAAACAACAAAACAGTAACTTATGACTTCGCTCGCTTGATGGAAGGCGCAACAGAAGTAAAATGTTCCGCATTCGCAGACGAAATCATCAAAAACATGTAGTTTTATAAAAAGTAGGGGGGCAGATGCCCCCCTCATCTTATATTCCTTTGTTCTTCGCACCGTGAATGATGTCCCGCAGGGGCACATTCCTTTGTACTTCGTACTGGAAATGGCGTCCCGCAAGGACACATTCCCCATGCGAGCAACTGTTGAGCGTGTCCCGCAGGGACGAAAGCGAGCCACGCTCAACAGTTGCTAAGGTGCGCCCTCTGGCTCTCCTACGTTAGTCCAATTCGCAGGTGTCCAGAGGGCGCAGCGCCCCTTAGGTCCTCCCTTGGAAGGGAGGATTTAGGTGGGTTCGAAAACGTACTTAAGTGGTTGTAAAGTGAAAATGGGGGTCAAAGGGGTCTCCCCTTCAAAATATGTTTTACTGGAGGTTTTACAAATGGCGATTAAGCGTAAAAAAATTACTGTAGTAGGAGCTGGCTTCACTGGCGCTACTACTGCACTTATGCTAGCTCAAAAAGAACTAGGCGATGTTGTTCTTGTTGATATCGCACCGCTTGAAAACCCAACTAAAGGTAAAGCACTTGATATGCTTGAAGCGACACCGGTGCTTGGAGTAGATGCAAACATTATCGGTACTGCCAACTACGATGATACAAAAGATTCTGATGTTGTGATCATCACTGCAGGTATTGCTCGTAAACCAGGTATGAGCCGTGACGACCTTGTTAGCACGAACGCTGGAATCGTAAGATCCGTTTGCGAAAACATTAAAGAAACTAGTCCTAACGCTTATGTTATTATTTTAAGCAACCCGGTGGATGCGATGACTTATGCAGCATTCCAAACGCTTGGATTCCCTAAAAACCGTGTAATCGGTCAATCAGGTGTCCTTGATACAGCTCGTTATTGCACATTTATTGCGCAAGAGCTTAACGTATCCGTTGAAGATGTTCGCGGCTTTGTGCTTGGCGGGCATGGCGACGATATGGTCCCACTCGTTCGCTACTCAAATGTTGGCGGCATCCCAATCGAGAAGCTTATATCAGCCGAACGAATTGAAGCAATCGTACAACGCGCTCGCGTTGGCGGCGGCGAAATCGTAAACCTGCTCGGCAACGGCAGCGCTTATTATGCGCCTGCAGCTTCGCTGGTTCAAATGACAGAAGCCATCCTTAAAGACAAAAAACGAATTATTCCAGTTATCGCTTTGCTTGAAGGCGAATACGGTTATAATAACTTGTTCATGGGTGTGCCAACAATCATTGGCGGTGACGGCATTGAAAAGGTGCTTGAGCTTGATTTGACTGCTGAAGAGAAGGCTGCGCTTGATAAATCTGCTCAATCCGTACGCAACGTTATCCAAGTAGTAACAGGCTAGCAAGCAAGCTCAATTGCTGCTTTTATAAATGAATGCGTTTGGGAGGACCCTGACAGAATGCTGCCAGGGTCCTCTTGTTTATTTTCAAGGTACAAAAGAAAAGGTTTACTATGGGAGGGGTACAGGTTGATCGAACAAGCAAGACAAGCCTTGAAACAGGTATATGGCTATGACTCTTTCCGTAAAGGACAGGAAGACATTATATCGGGGATTATGAATGGACGCGATACACTAGCAATTTTGCCGACCGGCGGCGGAAAATCGATTTGTTATCAAATTCCATCCATGCTTTTGCCGGGAACGTCTCTTGTAATTTCGCCGCTCATCTCGCTCATGAAGGATCAGGTTGATGCGCTGAGGCGAGTCGGGGTATCTGCAGCGTTTCTTAACAGCTCGCTAGGAGCAGCTGAATATCGAGATGTGATGCGAAACGCGATGATGGGAGAATATAAGCTGCTGTATGTTGCGCCTGAACGGCTTGATGCGCCGATGTTTCAATCGTTATCTGAGACGCTCACTATACCGCTCATTGCGATAGACGAGGCTCACTGCGTATCGCAGTGGGGGCATGACTTCCGTCCAAGCTATCGTCAGCTGGCAGGCTGGATTGCTCGAATGAAGGATCGGCCGCTCGTTGCGGCGTTTACGGCTACAGCTACAAACGAGGTAGCGCTTGATATTTCAGAAATGCTCAAGCTGCGTGAACCTAGCATTTTTGTAACGGGATTTGCGAGACCAAATTTGTCTCTATCCGTCGTTACAGGCGTGGATAAGAAAAAGTTTCTTGAGAGCTTCATATCAGGGCGTAAGGATCAATCAGGCATTATCTATGCAGCAACTAGAAAAGAAGTCGAGAATGTATATGAGCAATTAACACGCAGAGGCATTCAAGCAGGCAAATACCACGGTGGGTTGTCGGATGCTGAGCGCGCTGACACGCAAGAGAAGTTTCGATTCGATGAGATTCGTGTAATGGTTGCAACGAACGCTTTTGGAATGGGCATTGATAAACCAAACGTTCGTTATGTGCTGCATTGGCAAATGACTAGCGATATTGAATCCTATTACCAAGAAGCTGGCCGTGCCGGCCGTGATGGAGAGGAGAGCGAATGCATTCTCTTGTTTGAACCGGCTGATATGCAGGTGCAACGCTTTCTGATCGAACAGGGCACTGGGGATTCAGATCGTAAATCGATTCAGCTATCTAAGCTCCATACCATGATGAACTATAGTCGAACACAGCGTTGTTTGCAGCAGTTTATCGTTGATTATTTCGGAGAGACGGATGTTGTGGCATGCGGGAAATGCAGCAGCTGTCTCGATAAGAGCGAGCCGGTTAACCGGACGGAGGAAGCGAAGATGGCGCTCTCCTGCGTAGGTCGAATGAGAGGGCGTTTCGGTGTTAYGATGGCAGCTAAGGTACTAAAGGGATCACGTGATAAACGGTTGCTTGAATTTGGGCTCGATCGTTTGACTACCTATGGTTTAATGCGGCATTTGCCCGAGAAAGAAATAGCGGACTGGCTTTATTGGCTCGTGGCTGAAGGATACTTAAAGCTTAGTGAAGGGCAATATCCAGTCGTCTCGCTAACTGCGAGCGCACTGCCGGTACTGGAAGGCCGCGAACCAATTATGCAAAGAGTTAGAGCAACGGTTCGGCAAGCAGCCTCTTCCGATTCAGCAGCTGCTTCACCTCTATTCGATGCGCTCAAGCAATGGCGCAAAGAAAAGGCAGCTACAGAGGGTGTGCCTCCATTTATGTTGTTCTTTGATGCAACGCTGCGAGAAATCGCAATGGCTCGTCCGCAAAACGAGAATCAATTGCTTAGCGTGAAGGGGATTGGTGCTGCGAAGGCGGAGAAGTATGGAGAAGATCTGCTCTCGATTATTCATTCATTCGGAGGCGAAGGTCAAGCCGAAGGAATGATAACAACTGCGGCTAGAGAGCCGAAAGTCGTCAAGAAGGCAGCAACGAATGATGAGCAGCCAAGCCACTATGCTACGCTCGAGCTATTTCAAAGTGGGCTGGAACCGGATGAAATAGCGAAGGAACGCGGATTAACGAAAGTAACCGTTGAAGGACATATCATACGGTGTGCAGATGAAGGTGAAGAAATCGATTGGAGCAGAATCATTCCAGCAGAATATGAGCAATTGATCGTCCATGCGATTGGCGAGCAAGGAATCGATAAGCTGCGTCCCATAAAGGATGCTTTGCCTGAGGAAGTTACTTATTTTGCAATTCATGGGGTTATGAGTAAATACGGCTTTAAAGCTTAAAGCCAACCGAAAATCGATTAAATTGAGCTTTCTAATTAAAGTGTGAAAATTTAGGGAACGATTTCGGAGCTAATTCAACAAAAAAGGGTATAAAACCTCGGTTCAGGAGCATAGTCATTTGAAAAAAATCTCGTTTCTGATAAACTATTTATAGAATTAATTTTGGCAATTGCGAATCAATGAATGGATGATTACGTTTACCAAAACAGGAGGAGTTAAAATGTTTAAAGTAATGTTATTTTTGCACGTGATTGGAGCAGTAGGTATGGGCTTCTATATCGTTCTTCCAATCATGCTGGGTAGAGCTACTAAGCTTGCCGGAGTTGGACAAGGCGGATTAGCTGACGGCCTGCGTTCGGCAAACCGAATTGCGCAATATTTTCTAGTTTTGCAGCTGCTAACAGGTGGATATTTGATGTCGCAAGCGGATTACAAGGTGGCATGGATGGTCATTATTATTTTGCTGTTCCTGGCAATTGCGGCACTAGGCGGAATTATTTCCAAGCCGCTTAAGCTTGTAGTAGCTTCCATTCAAGAAGGCAAAAGCGCAACTGCACACATTAACAAAGCACGCGTGATGAGCATCATCGTATTGGTGCTATATATCGCTATTATCTACTTCATGAAGTTTCCGATGATCTAAAGCTAATATGGATAACGCCGATTATATAACGCTATAGGGGGATTTTTACGTGTTAGAATCATCGCCGCAAATTGTTACGTTTGGCGAATCAATGGCTTTGTTTATGCCAGAGGAGCATAAGTCAATCGAACGCGCCGCTACGCTGGAACAAAGCTTTGGCGGAGCGGAAAGCAATGTCGCAATAGGACTTGCACGTCTAGGCTCCTCTGTTGGATGGTTTGGCGCTCTCGGCGACGATCCGTTTGGCAAAATTATTTTGAAGACGCTGCGGGGCGAGGGTGTAGACGTATCTCGTGCGCAGCTTAGCTCGGAAGCTCCTACGGGCATGATGTTTCGTGAGCATGTAGCAGGTAGAACAGCCGTTCATTATTTCAGAAAGCATTCGGCAGCTAGTCGGATGCTGCCTGAGCATCTTGACGAGAATTATATTCGCGGTGCTAAACTGCTTCATGTAACCGGTATCACAGCTGCGCTTAGCGAGGATTGCCGCAAGACTGTTCGCCGCGCTATCGATATTGCGAAGGAAGCTGGAGTGCTTGTCAGCTTTGACCCGAACCTGCGGCTTAAGCTGTGGTCAATCGAAGAAGCTCGTGCAGCACTGCTGCCGCTTGCAGCAGATGCGGATTACTTTTTGCCAGGATGGGACGAGCTTAAGCTATTGTACGAAACAGACGATTATGAGCATATTAAAGGCCAGCTGAATCAATTAAAAGCGGTGTCGATCATTAAAGGCAGAGGCGACACGACGATTGTTCTAAACAATGGGCAGGAAGAAAGCTTGCCTTTTTATCCGGCTGAGCAGGTTGTTGATACTGTAGGCGCAGGTGACGGCTTTTGCGCTGGTTTCTTGGCAGGAATTATGAAGGGCTTATCCCCTGTAGAAGCAGTACGCCTAGCAAGTATTAATGGATCATTAGTCGTTCAAATGCGTGGCGACTGGGAAGCTTTGCCGGAATGGAGTGTCGTCCAACAGCGGATGTCCGCCAAGGCTTGGGTGGAGCGCTGACAATGGCTGAATTGATCGGTAACAAGGGTCAGCGTCGCCGTGAAGCTATTCTGCAGCTTTTGAAGCAGCAGGGCAGGGTGACGATTTTGGAAATGGTTGAGCGCTTCGGCTGCTCTGAAGCGACGGCTCGAAGAGATCTTGAGCAAATGGAAGCTGATTATCCGGTTATTCGGACAATTGGCGGTGCGATGTACGATGGAATGAATTCAGTAAGGGATTTGCCTTTTGCGGAGAAGGAAGGTTTGTCGATACTGGAGAAAGAGCATATCGCGGAATTAGCTGCTTCTTTAATTTTGGAAGGCGATGTGATTGGTCTCTCTGGCGGTACAACAAATTTCCTTATTGCAAAGATGATCAAATCGAGGCGGGGCATTACGGTAGTGACCAATGCGGTTAATATCGCAATGGAGCTGGCAGGCAGCGATATTCAGGTTGTTGTTACCGGCGGCATTATGCGCCATAACAGCTTTGAGCTGTGCGGCCCTCTAGGTGAGGGGATGGTCGCTCATTTGCATATCGGAAAGATGTTTATCGGTGTTGATGGTATATCTGCTGCTGGCGGCATCACGACCTACTCCGAGCAAGAAGCGCAAATTGCTAAAGCACTCATTAAGCGTTCGCAAGCGGCATATGCCGTATTCGATCATACGAAGACAGATCGCACCTCGTTATTTTCCATTGCATCCTTATCCGAGCTGAAAGGCGTCATTACGGATGTTCCGCTCACCGAAGAGCTTGCAGCTGAAATGAAGCTGCACGGTATTTCCGTATACGTGACAGATTAACAAATGTTAAAAAGAGGTTCCGTGCTCAAAGGTTATCTAACCTTTGAGCACGGAACCTCTTGCTTTTTTTTACGCTTGTTTAGCTTCGTATATGGAACGGCCTTGCGCCCAAGTCTGTTGAACTTGCATTTGCGAGTCAATCCATACAAGATCAGCTTGTTTGCCGCTCGTAATTGAACCGGTACGGTCGCTGATGCCAAGCTGTTTTGCTGCATTGCCGCTAGCCAACCGACTAATTTCAGAAAGCGATAGGTTAGTATGATCATGGATAAAGCGTACGGCACCTATCATCGTTAAACAGCTGCCTGCTAGGGCGTTGCCATCTTTTAATCTTGCTTCGCCGTTTTTTACGATGACGGCTAAGCCTCCGAGACTATATTCGCCTTCGGGCATGCCTGCTGCTGCCATCGCATCTGTGATCAGTATAACCTTATCTGAAGGTTTAGCAGCGAGCACCAATCGAATTGCAGCTGGATGGACGTGAATACCATCGGCTATGAGCTCGGCCACAATGCGGTCATCGGTCAATACAGCTCCTAGCGTTCCGGGCTCACGGTGATGCAGACCACGCATTGCATTATAGGTATGAACAGCCTGCGTAAGGCCAGCATCAGCAGCAGAGATCACTTCATCATAGACAGCATCCGTATGCCCGCAGGCTGTGACGATCCCTTGCTCAGCAAGCCAAGCGATGGTCTCAATCGCACCGCTTTTCTCAGGAGCCAGTGTAAGCTGACGGAGAAGATCGGGCCACTTGGCATGCCATTGCTGCATCCATTCCAGCTGAGGTGTTTTAATATAAGCTGGGTTTTGAGCGCCTGGCCATGCCTCGCTTATGAACGGGCCCTCCAAATGTACGCCATACAAGGCTGCGTAAGGCATTTCACTGCTGCGGTAATCTGCAACGGCATGCAATACGTCTTCAATTGCTTCCTTAGGAGCAGTCATCGTTGTAGCAAGCATGCCTGTCGTACCTTGTGAGGCATGGAATTTAGTAATGGTGTCGAAGCTTTCACGGCTGGCATCCATAAAATCCGCACCAAATCCACCATGAACATGCACATCAATAAAACCAGGAAGCAGCCAGCCTCCCTTTCCGTCTATAGACAACTGTGCATCTGAAGCCTCGTTTGCTGCCTCGTTGTCATCTTGGGCAACAATTTTTGCAATTTTCCCATCTTGTACAAAAACACTGCCGTTAACTATCCCATCTTCAAGCACGATATTTACGTTGTGGATGAACCAGTTTGCAGAGTTTAGGGTCATTTAACTTAACATCCTTCCCGCCTCGCGGTCTAGTAGAACAATGACGCGCGCATGAGTTTGCAGCAATGAAGCCGGTACGTTAGTCGTAATTGGGCCAGTCAATGCTTCTTTTACAATTTCTGCTTTGTCAGCACCACGAACAGCCAGCACGATCGTATTAGCTTTCAAAATAGAGCCAACACCCATCGTAATTGCATACTCAGGTACTTCATCCATAGAATCGAAGAAACGAGCATTTGCTTCACGCGTTTCCTCTTTTAATTTAACAACGTGAGTGCCGCCAGAAAGATTAACATCAGGCTCATTGAATCCAATATGACCGTTGTGGCCTAGACCAAGCAATTGAATGTCTACTGGTCTTGCTTCTAGCATTGCATCGTAAGCATTCGATTCCAGCTCAACATCCGAAGCCATTCCATTTGGCAAATGGATTTGGTTCTCGGGAATATCGATGTGCGAGAACAGATGCTGCTTCATGTAGTAGGCGTAGCTTTGGTCGTTATCAGGCTTGATTCCGACATATTCATCCAAATTGAACGTTGTCACATCTTTAAAGCTAACGTTGTTTTGTTTATGCAGTTCTACTATTTTGTCATAAATTCCGATGGGTGTCGATCCTGTTGCAAGGCCTAGTACGGCATCTGGTTTCTCTTTTACGATACCTACAAATAATTCCGCAGCATAAGCATCTAATTCCTGTTGTGTATCAAATATAATCATTTCCATGTTTAGTCCCCCTATAAGGCTTTTGTTAGTTATATTTTATATGAATTTCGACGGTTTAACAAGATAAAATGATTGTAAAATTCAAATAAATGATTGTAAAAATCATTTGTCTACTGAACTAGCCGTCGCTTCTAACTCATCGGTCAGGCTCATATTTTTAGGATTGGGGTTAGTCTCTTTATAATGCCACATTTATTAGAAGAACTATTCTAGACGCCAGAGCGCATGCATCAGAATGGATGGATCAGCTTATGTGTCAATGTCGTGGAGTTGAGAGCGTGAATCAAAAAAATGTGCTAAACTAGTACATAGTTACTACGCTGAAAAAGTTATGAAGTGTAAAGTGCAAGCAGACCTAATGGATACATATATGTTCAGCTTATTGATGAGGAAATTCACAAGTTGTAAACGCAGGAATAGAAGATAGAGAAGCGAAACGTGAGCGGCGCTGCTATAAAAGGCGTTGGCCGTTTAAGCTTGGGAGGAACAAGCATGTCAGTAGATCAGCAAGCAGCAACTGCAAAGCGTAAAGGAGAACATATACGTATTTGCTTGCAGGAGCAAGTAAACAGCGTTGGCATTGAAACGGGCTTGGGGCGGTACCGTTTTAAGCATAATGCACTGCCTGAGCTTTCCTTCGCTGAAGTAAGCCTAAATACAGATTGGTTCGGCAAAAAGCTTGGAGCCCCACTGCTCGTTAGCTCCATGACTGGAGGAACGGATGAAGCAGGGGCTATTAATCGTCGATTGGCGGTTGTGGCAGAAACGAGGGGCTGGGCGATTGGGCTAGGCTCCATGCGCGCCGCAATAGAAAACGAACAGCTCGCAGCTTCGTTCTCCATACGGAAAGATGCGCCTACCGTACCTGTTATTGCTAACATTGGTGCGGTTCAGTTGAATTATGGTTTTGGTGTAGAATCATGCCGCAGAGCTGTAGACATTGCTGAAGCGGATGCGTTAGTCCTGCATCTCAACAGCATGCAAGAGGTGTTTCAACCCGAAGGGGATACCGATTTCCGCAATTTATTGGTTTCTATTGAGCAGGTTTGCAGGTCGCTTAATGTGCCGGTTGGAGTAAAAGAAGTGGGCTGGGGCATTGATGCGGAAACGGCAGCAGCGCTTGTGGGTGCAGGCGTTTCCTTTATTGATGCTGCTGGTGCGGGTGGAACTTCATGGAGCCAAGTCGAGAAGTTTCGCTCCACCGATGATCTAAGAAGGCAAGCTGCTGAAGCATTCGCGGATTGGGGCATACCGACTGCTGAGAGTGTGACAGAAATTCGCGCTGCGCTTCCCGAGGCTAATATTATTGCAAGCGGAGGTTTGCGTACGGGTGTTGATGCTGCGAAAGCAATTGCGCTAGGCGCAAATCTTGCTGGCTTTGGACGCGTATTGCTGCCGCAAGCGGCTAGCAGCAGCAAGGAAATTTCGCAGGAGCAATTGCTGCAACAATTCGAACGGATTGAGTTTGAAATGCGTACGGCGATGTTTGGCATTGGCGTTGGTACGATTAATGAGCTGCGTCAAACAAACCGATTGATCCTAAAATAATAGTTAAATATCATTCGAGGTGAGCCAGAAGCAACAAGCTTCTGGCTCACCTCTTTTGTTTTTGGTGCTAACCCTATTTGATAATACCTGTACCTTCAATTTTTATATTGGCATTTACGATAAATTTAACGTTAGGGTAGATGGACTGCCACTTCTGCCAAGCCTCCTTACCAGGGTGGGTAGCCCGATAGCGCAGTCCGAAACCTATAGGGTCTACATTTGCTTTCTGGATTTTTTGGAGAAGTGCAAGGCATGATTTTGCATATTCCTTATTTAAATTTTGCTCAATGGGCTGCCACTGATCTTCATATATGCCTTTTGGCGCCTCCTCAAATACGACCTTGATCTTTACATCCAGCGTAATCGTGTCTTGGCCGTTTTGCTTGCCGAGTCGGAAGCTTGAGTGCATATCCGTAATCGCAACGACTAAATCCAAGCCTTCAAACATGCCATGCATCGAAGATTTGGTGAAATCTTCCGCGAGCTGATTATAAAGCTGCGATTCAGCTGGAGACAATATAAGCTTGACCTTTGTTTTGTCCAGCAGCGC
>NZ_JBFRDK010000073.1:0-29225 GCF_052113545.1 Paenibacillus sp. TAF43_2 | reverse complement strand
GTATATACAAGCACTAATCCGTTTAGTTTATTAATTAAGTACAAATCGTTTAGTAGAAAGAACAACGGTACCAGTCCCAAAATAAGAGGGATCATCATTGAGGACAAATAGACCATATACATCAACTGGCTGCCGCTGAACTTGAAACGTGCTATAACATAGGCAGTTGTAGCCGATAACAAAATGGATAAGCATGAGCTCATTAAAGTAATGTATACGGAATTCAAAAAATAGTCGCCAAAATGATAGGTTTTCCACACATAAGAAAAGTTGCTCCAGTAAAGCGGAAATTCAGGCAGTGACCAAGGTTTGTTCGTTAAAAATTGCGGATTATTTTTTAAAGCGGTTAGCAATGTCCAAAGCAGCGGATAAAGCACAGCCGAGGTCCACAGAAGAAGAACGAGGATGGCTGCTGTCCTAAATATTCGTGAAGGCTGACTGAAGCTCATACAAGCATCTCCTCTATGAAAATTCAATGCTATCGCGTCGAAGCACTCGCTGCAAGACTAGCGTTGTTGATAGAGATAAGATCAAGATCAATACACCAAGTGCTGCAGCGTAACCCATATGAAATTGACGGAATCCCATTTGGTACAAATAGGAACCAAGCACTTGCGTTGAGTTATCTGGCCCCCCTTCCGTCATCAATAAAACCATTACGAAGGAGCCGTTTAAAGTCGTCATCACAATATGAAGAATGCTGACCTTAACCTGCTCCCAGATCAAGGGAAGCGTAATTCTCCAAAACTGTCGATTAGGCGAGGCTCCATCCATTTCAGCCGCCTCGTACAAAGAAGCAGGTATGCTAACAATGCTGGCAACGAGCAGCAGAAAATAAAATCCTATCCCAGCCCAAATCGAGGGCCATAAGATCGACCACAACGCCGTTCCTTCTTCCCCTAGCCAAGGCCTATTGTTATGTGCATTCGTGAATATCCCAAGAAACGAATTCAGAAAGCCGATGCTCGGATTATAAACAAATCGCCATAACACACCTATAACCACAACTGAGATCAAATTCGGAAGAAAAAAGACTAATCTAAAAAACTGCTGCCCCCGTACTCTGAGTCTAGTAACTGCAACAGCGAAGAAAGTAGCTAACAGAATGATTCCAATTACTTTCCCAATGACTAGAAAATAATCATTGCCAATCGCTCTCCATACGATGGGATCCTGGATCAGAGCCTTAAAGTTGTCAAAACCAATATAGGTCATATGCTCAGAACTGCCAGACCAGTCAAACAAAGAGATGTATATGCCTTTGGAAATGGGAAAGAGTGCAAAAAGGCAGAAGAAGAGGAACGTTGGAATAAGGAATGTAATAATGAATAGCTTTCTTTGTGCTTGACGCGACATTGACGCTCATCCTTTACCTGAAATAACTAGATTGCTGATGGCTTACTTTCTAGCCTTGGCTGCTGCTGCCTCAACCCGCTCCGTCCACTCTTCCGGTGTGATTTTGTTGATCGTTAAAGCTATCGTTGCATCACTCATCACCTTGAATACATCAGCATTAAACACAACTACAGGTGCGACAATCGTATTGTCGCTATTGTAATATTTCATAGCATTTTTGGCCGTATCTCCAACATTGGAAGATTCCAAATCTACTTTCACGTTCATGAGAGCACCGGTTTTCTCCGCCCAGTTCAACGACGCTTTTTTGGTAAAAATAAATTCGATGAACGCTTTGGCAGCTTCAGGATTTTTCGCTTTTTTGGCAATCGCCATCGTACTTGTGTACGGCAACGCTATGAATTTCCCGCCCTTCGCTTGGGTTATTGAAGGAACGAACCCATACTTAAAATCAGATGGCGCATCATTTTTCATTTCGCTTTCAAGCCATAGCCCATTCGGAATCATAGCAGCCTTGTGCTGTAGAAATTGCATCTGAGAATCTGTATGGTTAAGCGCAGGAGCACCTTTATCAATTAAACCCTTAGCGGAAATCTCGCTTAATTGACGAAGCGCTTTAAGAACGGGCTCGCTTTTGAAAATGCCTTCTTTCATGTCACCCATGTCTTTCAGAATTTGCCCATTATCACCGTTCGCCGATATAATCGCTGGATATACGAATCCGCCAAGAATGTAATCCGGATATACGCCTGTATGAATATAGGGACTAATACCAGCAGCTTTTATTTTCTCGCTTACCTCCAAGAAACGATCAAAGTCCGTCGGAACAGCCCATCCATACTTGCGATCATAACATTAGTAATTTTCTCTCCGTCTACGTTGCTCGCTTCATGAATCCAATCCGATAGATCCAGAAGCTGGTCGTCTTCTACCATCTGCCGCGGATTTGATCCAGCTCCATCTATGTAAATAAGATCTGGGGGATTGCCTTGAATCCATCTTGGTTTCATTTGATCGTTAATTTTGGGGCCAGCCGATTGCTTGATTTTCAGATCAGGGTTTAGCTTCTGGAATTGATCAATAACATCAATCCACCAAGCATCCCCATAACCCCCGACAAAATATTGGATTTCAAACTCTCCCTTAAGTCCATTAGCCACAGCGGATGGCGTGTCAGAAGCTGCTGGCTTTTCCGCCTCAGCACTCCCATTATTTGAACCGCAAGCAGCAACGATAAATAATATCATGATGAGCAGTGTTGCAAATACCGGCCTTTTCATGTTCATAATAAATCTCTCCTTTAATCATTGCTCCCTTTTGAAAATGATCCTCCGCAACACATTTCGTCACGGAGGATCATACTGCCATTAATTCGAATACAATCTATTTTGCGGGATGATTTGTTTCGCTTGAAGCGGACTCGACCAAGACAACTTAGCGATGGCGTCTTCCGTATTGTCGTAATATTCAAGCTTAATATCATACTTCTGCCCCGCTGTTAATTGAATCGTTCCAGACCATTCGGTCGTTGCTTGATCCACCCACTTATTAATGATGAGCTGATTGTTCACCCATAGCCGAACCCCATCATCGCTACTCGTATAAAAAGTATAGGTTCCTGTATATTGAGGCTTCACTTTGCCCGTCCATCTTACGGAGAAGGTATCTGCATCCATACTAGTCATAGGAGCCCCTAAACCCCAATCGAAGTTCACAGTTGCATCGGTTCTAGTCGCTTTTAACGAGGTGAAATCCATGTTGTTGAAGTAATTGGCAGTAAGTCCCGTTCCTTCAGCCTCTCCCGGAGGAAGCTCGCTTGCTGGGGTAAATTTAATCCAATCGTAATACGCCCGAATTGGCGTGCCTGGATAGACGAACGGTCCAGTCCAGACTTCAGCAGGTCCTGCGCCTGACCATAAATTGGCCATAATATGACCTGGGCTTGTAGGAAGCGCGCCTCGCGAGCCGTTCTCTGTATGCACCAAATTACCATCAACGTACCACTTAATATACGTAGGAGACCATTCGAAGGCATAGTTATGGAAGGCCAAGGAAGAGTCGAACCCAAGATCGATAATCGTGCTATGCTGGCCTACACCGTTTGTGAAGTAGTTCGCTTCCAGCTTGGTCGTATCCTTGCCTAATATTTCAATGTCAATTTCATCGTTTGACGTGTTTGTCGCTTGACCCGAATACGTAAAGAGTGCTGTCACAAGCCCTGTACCCTTAGCTGCTTTAATGCGCGCTTCAACACGTCCGTATCCATATTTCACATTCGTTGCATATTCGCCGGAAGCATAATTTTTGCCTGCGCAATTGGCAGGGCAACCCGTATTGTCCAAACGAAGCGCCATAATTCCATTACTAAACTCTTGGTTCGCTGCCCGCCAGCCAACGCCAAAGTCCACTCCATTGCCCCAGCCATCCGACGTATAGAACAAATTATTGTTAATCCCATTCAACGGTTCATCAAACGCAACATCAGCAGCAGAAGTAACAGTCGGCATCATTAAAGAGAGAAGCAGCATACAGGATAAGAGCCATACCATCATTCTTTTTTTGCTATTGCTTGCCTTGTTCATCATTACACACCTCTTTCTCAGATTGGTATTGCGAAAAAAAGTGGTAAACAGGCTTTCCATTTACTCGTTTCCTCTGCTAATGCTTACTTTTCCATCCTTCCGAATAACGTCAGCACCAATCCCATCCGTTAAAACAAGCAGCGGTACGTAAGCATGGCCATTATTCAGGATGACTGGATTTTTCATCAATATTTTTATCCCATTAATAAAAGCAACGTTCGAATTCATCTTAAAGATCATTTCGGATTTGGACAATTTGTCATTGACGATGATTTCTTGTTTAGCTGTATTCCATTTCACCGTTGCATGTAAGCTTTCCATAACAAAACGAAGCGGTGCCATTTCTGTTTGTCCGATTTTGAATACTTTTAGTTCTCGTGCATCTTCAACTAGCAGATCTACTGATTTCCCTTGTTTTACARGTGTTGAAGGATCTACATTAGTTTCAGGCTGCTGCTTTGGCAGCGTATAAGCGATTCGATCCACCTCAGCGATCTGGGTTTTACCTGGATACACATACTCGTTCGCCCAGCCATTGGTTTTGGTAGCCGGCCACATGTTCGCAATTATATAGCCAGGTGCTGAAGGGAGCTCTCCTCGCGAGCCGGTTTCCGTATGAACGAGCTTGCCGTCTACATACCACTTGATGGAATCCGGAGCCCATTCAAAGGCGTAATCATGGAAATCATCCGCTGCATCAAACCCTAGAGGAATGATCGTCGAATGCATGCCAACACCTTTTGTAAAATAATTCGTTTCGAACTGCGTCGTGTTTTTACCTAAAATCTCAATATCGATCTCGTCAGCCTTACCGTCTGAATCAGCGCCATAGGTGAAAAACCCAGTTACGACTCCATCGCCTTTAACCGCTTTCATTCGAACCTCAAACTTACCGTATCCATAACGCTGCGTTGTAGAATATTCCCCTGAAGCATACGGCTTATCGGAGCATTGCGCTTTATCCTGTGCACACGGCTTGTCATCTATCAACAATTTCAATTTTCCATCTTCAAAGATGACATGATCATCTCTCCAGCCGCTCAGAAAGGTTCCGCCATTGGACCATCCGTTGGAAGCATACCAGCGATCCGAATCCTTCTGGTCCAGCAAATCTATAAATGTTTTACCTAAAGCTTCTGGTGCTTCAGCTTCCTCTGCCATAGCAGCAACTGGCATTGCGCAGAGCATAACAGCGATTATGAATGTTAGCAGCGTGGATTTAAAATTTTGTTTCACAAATGAGCCTCCCATAGTAAATTGTGCTTTTCTCCATTTTTAACCCATCCTAATTGCCGTTACCTGAGGCCCCACCTCCCAACGTAAAAGCTTAGTTTTACTTCGTTAAGTAGATGAAAAACATCCTTTACAAACGCGTCATTCCCACAGTTAGCATTTTGCAATAATAAGTTCTTTACGGTTAAATTTTACAAATAAAAAATATGCTTTTCTCCTCCTTAACGATTATAAAATGGCACTATCCAACTGTTATTTGGCACACGACCAGATGAAGCGTTGTTTTTAGGCATAAAAAAAACCGTTCGAGCGCTGAGCTCGACGGTTTAATATGCATATAGACTTTATTGCAAATTTACCGGGGTTGCCATATATCGGAGGTTTATCCAAAGATCATTGATTATACCGATTATGATTTATTCTTTTATAACAACGAGCTTATCCTCACCCTGCGCATAATGATAATATTGCAAGCCCAATTCGGAGCTGAGTATAAAAACTTGATTATGCGGATCATAAGACACCGAGTCTCCATCTCCTGCATTCAGTGCTGCATCGACTTCAACCCACTCCATTATCCCATCTCTTGTTCTAATAATATAAACCCGATTGTTATATTCCTTACCCGTTGTCGCAATAACCTCCGCTGCTCCATCCCCATCCAAATCGGCTTCATAGCCGTCTGAGCTGAGCAAATGGCTCAAGATGACGTTATTATCGTCGATGGTTAACCATAATGTACATAACAGGTTCGGACCACATCTACCGCTTAATCGGTTAAAATCCCCACCAAAAGCTTTGCTTAATCCTAACTTCACTTCAGATATGGACCCATAACCCCATTCAAATATTTCACCTTCCTTGGAATATCCGTTTAATTCAATCCCCTGATAGATGTTAGTCTCTGCCTCGTTTGGCTTGGTGTAGGTCAAATAATGGTTACCGCCGCCCAAATCAATGACAGTGTTCAGCTTTACCGACGATTTTGTTACGATCGGAAACTGGTAGTCGCTGCTATCCATTAATGAAATATTAGTCCCTGATATGTATACGGGTTCACTTGTGTAATGTAAGCTTTTCTCTTCTAAAGGAACGGTTGATTCAATCCGCTCATTATTTTGAACAGGGCTGCTGCCTGCGTGAAGGAGGGTACTCATAGAAACGGAGCTTCCATCAAAGAAAATAAAGCATGCCGCCAGAAAACAAATGCCTGCCGCAGTGGCCAGGAACCTTTTAAAATAAGCTTGCATAGTTCTGGCTTCCCCTTTCCGCTGAACGTTCTGTATGACCTTTTCCTTCATGTCTGTCGTGAAATTACCTTTAAAGCCGCCTTTTGCAGCTGCATACCAAGCTGGCCTGTCCTCGATCATTTTGCTCATTCAAGGTTCCTCCCTCTCCATTCCTTCTCAACCGCTTTCCGTGCTCGAAATAATCGAGACTTTACCGTGCCTTCCGACAGTCCAAGTAAGCTGGACATTTCATTAATAGATAATTCATGCTCCAAATCTAGTATCAGAACCTCACGGAGCTTAACGGATAGTCTTAAAATAATATCCCACACTTCCACTGAATTTTGGTTGCGTAAAAATGCTGTCTCTGCAGAAGGGGCAACTTCCGAATGGTTGACACTCTCAAACAAAAGGATTTTGCGAAAATAACTGGATTTTAACTCATTCAGCGCAAGATTTCTTGCAATGGCTAACAACCATGTTTTAAACGACGACTGACCTCGAAATGTGTGCATTTTATAATACGCCTTAATAAATGTTTCCTGTGCGATATCTTTTGCTTGCTCTCGATTTTTGGTTATCGCGTAAGCAAAGCCAAACACATCATCTCCGTATAGAGTCATCAGATTATACATTTCAGTAGCGTCGATAACATCGATATGCTTCAAATAATCGGTTTCCATTTCATCACCTCCAACCTATTAGACAACGATAACTAGGGTAAAGTTCCCTAATGCTTGGAAAATACTTATTTGCTCTTGCGAGCAAAATAAGAAAGCACCCATCCTGCGCTAGGATGGGTGCTTCCTTATTTATTCTTTGCTTAACCTTTTAGCCTAGTCTGCATAAATACAACTTCATCAGCTAATTTCTCGATACGCGCAATGATGTCCTCATTTGCAATTTGCTGCTGCTCATCAAAATGTTCATCATGAATATAAACATGCCCCGGTGCTACATAAGCTCTAAAATAACCAGCTATCGGCTTCAGCTGATTTTCAACTACGAGGTAATGATGACTGGTTCCTCCAGTAGCGATAAATCCCATTACTTTGTTCGAAATTTTGGGAACGGGAACGAGATCAAATAGATTTTTTAATACGCCGGTAATCGACGACTGAAAAATCGGTGTGCCGATAATATAGAAATCAGCAGCTGTTATCATCTCAATTACCTTTTGTGTATCTTCATTGTAGTCGGATATATTGCTTCCGTCGCAAAATTGTACGTTTTTGTAATGCCGCATATCCAGAAATTCCACTTCAATATCCGGATATTTGTTCCGGACAACGTCTAAGCTCGCATCTACAGCCGCAGCTGTTTTTGATCCCAAAATAGTACCYGAAATGCCCAACAATTTCATCCTTTTTCACGCTCCCGCAAATTTTATATTGATTTTTATTCCGTTTTTGATTAGACACTTTTTAAACTATAATGTATATTATATTGAGGTGATTTGTTCTTTGTCAATGACTATATCCACAGCGTTGACATGATCTAACAGATAAGATACATTTATTATATATTTTAATATACTATATATAAATAAAAAGGGAGAGAACCTTTCGTGAGCAATGAACAACCATATCTATTTACAGATATAACGATTATTGGCGGCGGTCCAACAGGGATGTTCGCTGCGTTTTATGCTGGGATGCGGCATGCAAGCGTGAAAATTTTGGACAGTATGCCTCAGCTCGGCGGGCAGTTGGCCGCTCTTTACCCTGAGAAATATATATATGATGTTGCTGGATTCCCTAAGGTGACAGCTCAGCAGCTAATTCATAATTTACAAGAACAAATGAATCATTTCCCTGTGCAGGTTTGCCTGGAAGAAAAGGTTCAGCAGGTGATTAAGAAGGACGAGCATCATTTTGAAATCATCACCGATAAAGGAACACATTATAGTAAATCTGTCATTATTACCGGCGGCATAGGCGCATTTGAGCCGCGTCGATTAGAGCTTCCAGAAGCCAAACCTTTCGAAAACACAAACTTGCAGTATTTTATAAGTGACTTGAATCAGTATAGCGGCAAAAGGGTGATCATTAACGGAGGCGGCGATTCCGCGGTCGACTGGGCGCTTATGCTTGAACCGATTGCTGAAGAGGTTACGCTCATTCATAGGCGGGACAAGTTCCGCGCTCACGAGCACAGTGTCGAAAATCTACTAAAATCGAAAGTGAATGTCATTACACCAGCGGAGATTACAGAGCTGCACGGGGATGAACAGATCGAGAAAATAACGATTACGTTTGGCAAAACAGGAGAAACACGCGAACTCGCATGCGACGCGCTCATCGTTAATTTTGGTTTTGTTTCCTCGCTTGGTCCCATTTTGGAATGGGGATTAGAAGTGGAGAACGGCTCTATCGTCGTTGATACTCGAATGGAAACGAATGTTAAAGGGATCTTTGCAGCCGGAGACATTACAAGCTATCCCGGCAAAATAAAGCTTATTGCAGTTGGTTTCGGAGAAGCTCCTACTGCCATTAATAACGCTAAGGTTTATTTGGACCCTACAGCTAAACTCTCGCCCGGCCACAGCAGCAATCTGAAGCTTTAACCACAGAAAAAACAAGAACAGTGAGATATAAATGCTACCTCACTGTTCTTGTTTTTGTCTCTTTTTTATGGAATAGGTACATCTTTGTCCGCCTTTGGCAAGACACTCGGATCTCGAAACCTCTACATCGCCCAGCATCGTTTCAAACAGCTTCAATTCACATTGGCAGGCATGCTGATATTTGGTCGCTACTTGCTCAATTGGGCAATTATTTTCTTTCAAAATAAATTGTTCGTTGTTGATCTTTTCCCATTCCACCATATATCCATTCTCGTTCTGAATTTCTGCGAGTGCCTTCACTCTATCCTCAAGCTCTTTGCTTTGCATGCTCGATTCKTATTTTTTAGTCATTTTGTTTTTGCGGCCTTCAAATAACGACTCTACCGCCGATGAGCCAAGCTGATCGGTAAGCTCATCCAATAATTCAAGCGTTAAGGTATGATATTTGCGCGGGAAAAATCCGTCTGCATGCTCCGTTAAACAATAAACGGCTGTTGGTCTGCCCATTGCTTGTCTGATGGTCTTCGATGAGATAAGATTATCCCTCTCCAGCGATTGAATATGACGTCTAACGGCCATTACCGTAATTCCCAGCTCTTCCGTAAGATCCTTTGTACTTAAATTACCCTTCGTCTTCAGCAGCTGAAGAATATATTCTCTTGTAGAAAGCTGTCCTTGATCTATATTGGTCATTCCTAATCACCTTCCGATAATTGTCATATGAAATATTTCATGTCTGAAATGAATACTGCAATAATAACATTTTCTAAAATCAATGTCTCCACTCTGCAATAATTCATCCTGCTATTCATCTTCATTTATCGGAATGGATCATCAAAATTAGATTTGATCTTTTATATACTATTATATATAATAAATTTAATAATTCAACTCCATCCTTTTTTCCAATTCTAAGCGAGGTGCATATTGATGATAGAAATAAGCGAAAAAGCAGAGTCCATTATTAATCAGATGGTTATCGAATCAGGAAATGATCGTACGTTTTTGCGAGTAGGCGTTGAAGATGGCGGCTGCAGCGGATTATCCTATAACATCAAATTGGATGATACCATAACAAACGATGACCACTCCTTGCAAACGGATCATATCAACGTGGTGTGGAACACTCAGAGCGAGCCTTATTTGGCGGGGTTAAAAATTGATTATGTGGAGCAAGGCATGACTGGCGGCTTCACGATTGATAATCCCAATGCTAAAGCAACCTGCGGCTGCGGAGCTAGCTTTCGTACGGCGACCTTCAAAGGCAAACGCGAAAAATGCGATGAATAACCCTCTCCTCCCATTCGGAAAGAGGCATTTTTTTATCACACTTATTATACATTTATATTGACTAAGTATGAAATATCAATTAAGCTGTAAGTATAACTTACCAAATCAACTTATGGAGGAATGAACCATGTCACATCAATTACCTGAACTGCCTTATGCAAACAACGCTTTGGAACCGCATATCGACGAGCAAACGATGATGATTCATCATGACCGCCATCATAATACGTATGTAACAAACTTAAACGCCGCTTTGGCGGACTATCCTGAGCTTCAGCAAAAAAGCTTAGATGAGCTGCTTCAAGATTTAAAAAGCGTCCCTTTAGATATTCGGACAGCCGTACAGAACAATGGAGGCGGACACGCCAACCACTCTTTATTTTGGGAATCGATTGGACCAAGTGGCGGAGGATTGCCTGCTGGTCATTTGGCAGAAGCTATCAATAAAGAATTAGGCGGCTTCGACTCGTTTAAGGAGCAGTTTACGAAAGCAGCTACAACTCGTTTCGGCAGCGGGTGGGCGTGGTTAAGCGTAGATCATAAAGGCCATTTGTTCGTTTCGAGCACGCCTAATCAAGATAGTCCGCTTATGGATAATCTGACTCCCATTTTAGGACTCGATGTTTGGGAGCACGCTTATTATCTGAACTACCAAAACAAACGCCCTGATTATATTTCAGCATTTTGGAATATTGTGTTATGGGATGTTGTAGCGGAACGATACGAAGCGGCTATCAAATAAGATGACAACGGATTATAAAAAGCTAGGCTGCTGCATGGCAACCTAGCTTTTGTCATGCTTATGGCGACTCCAAAATGCTTCCGTCACTGCCGTCGTCAACCTTTGATTCTACGCTTGTCATTGATTTCATTAACTCCGTTACGGTCACGAATTGAAAACCCCGTTTATCCAGCTCGTACAGTATCGTCTCCAAGGCTTTGACTGTCTGCTGAGAACCAGGAATGTAATCATGCAGCAATACGATGTCTCCGTTTCTTGCGTTATTCAAAACTTTGTTTACAATTTTGTTCACGCCAGGGCTTCGCCAATCATTTGTATCTTGATGCCACGACCACAAAATCGTTGTGTAACCTAATGTTTTTGCAACCTGAATTGAATTTTCATTGTAATAGCCTCCCGGCGGGCGAAATAAAAGCGGCTTTTTCCCAGTCAAGGCTTCTAACGCATTTTCAGTTTTTACGATCTCATCTCGAATAGTCGCTTGGCTTATTGACTTCAAGAAGTAAACATGATTAAACGTATGATTGGCTACCTCATGCCCTTCTGCAATTTCTCGCTTAATTGTTTCCGGGTAAAGCTTCACCTTGTTGCCCAGTACAAAAAACGTTGCTTTCGCATTGTATTTCTGCAGCAAATCGAGAATAACTTCCGTTGTTTTCGGATATGGCCCATCGTCAAAGGTTAAAGCAATTTTCTTATCCTCAGTAGGAACCTCCCACACAATTTCCCCCCGCTTCTCATAAAAAAAACGGTCCTTTTTAATTGGTGCTGAGAATCCTACTAAAAAAACGAACATGAGCAGCAATAGCAGGCCACGCTTACTAATGGACAACGGTTTTCCTCCTAGCGGCTTATCGATATGTATGACGAGAATGATTCGGCAGCTCCATAAGGAGCTGCCGATATCAAGACTTATTAACGGAACGGAGCGGTTACAGCATTGCCAATATCGCGAATCATGATGGTCACGTCATTCGCTAACGTCTTCAATGGATGACCATTAGTCATGCTCGTATTCATCGTTTGTATTTTCTTATGCATACCTTGATCGGATGTCACATGAATGTTGTACTCCGGATATTGACCTTTTAAGGCAGCATGCACTTGTTTCTCAATAATGGCTTTTTTGCCGATGTTATCAACATCTAGGCCTACGATTGCATCTTTATTATGAATGACGACTGTTGCTTTTTTCACACCGCTAACCTGCTTAGCACGGTTAGCTAATTGACCAGCGCTTTTATTATGATCCATTCCGAGGCGATGTACAGTTCCATCAGTGCCATTCATACGATTTGTGCCATTGAGACTGTTGGTTCCATTCATTCCATCACCGTCAATACCATAGGTGCGGTTAGCACTATAAGGATTGGCGCTGTATGAATTGTTATTATTCACTAAAGGATCGACACCATATGCTCTATTATCCAAATTGTTATATCTTCTATCCGTCATATTAGTGCCGTGAGGAACCATTTTTGATTCAATACGATTCATGTCGTTTTTAACTCTCATCGATTTTTGGTTAACCGTATGGTTTTGACCGCATGCCGTTATCGAAAATCCAATTGCAAGCACCATAACTGAAGTAAGAACCGGTTTTAAATGTTTTTTCACTACATAACACCTCCTGTTTGATGATAATAAGTTGTGCTAAAAGTGATCATTCATACATGGAAAAAATATTTCAAGCAACAACGGCATTTAAGTTAACCTTTTTATTCGTTTATAAAGCACCTCAGGCGTAATATCGGGACTGCCTGCATTAATGCGCGGTATTTCCAATTTATTTATCCCTTTTTTGGCCAAACCAGGTTTTGTTGTATAGCCATAAACAACGCCTGACCCCAGCATCGTTGGAAACAAAGACTTAGAATAGATGCCAAAAGGATAGCTGATCGAATCCGGATTTTTCACTCCTGCTTTTTTCAGCAGATTCACGCATGTTTGAGTGTCCTGTTTAACGCGTGACTTATGAAGCTCCAGTGCATTTTTCCCGCCGGCTTTTTTATTCACATAAGTTAATGCGCTTTTCTCCCCAACCTTCTTATGCAATTGATTCGTATGGCATTGAAAATCGATACTTGTTGATTTAGCCATCATTTGTTTCATTTGCGCGTAAGATAAATGCGGTATCGTCTTAGATGGCTTCTCTAAATAGCTTGTAATCGTAAAATTAACTGCTGGAATGGATAATTCTTTTAGGATCGGATAAGCCACTTTGTAAAAACTTTCATATCCGTCATCAAACGTGATCAATACGGCATTGCTCGGTACGGCGCCGCCAGCCAAAAAATGACGAAAGTCCTCCAGCCTAATGAACTGGTAGCCCTTGCTCTTTAAATAAATCAGCTGATCCCGAAAGAGCATCGACGAAATCGTCGAAGAGCTTGAATCTTTATCGTGAACATGATGATACATTAGAACAGCGACTTTATCCTTATACACGCCAGATGAGCTCTTTGCCGAAACAGAGGAGGAACTTATAAGTATTAGAAAAGCCAGACTCAGCATGAAGGTCATTCGAAAAATGATGTTCATTTTGTCGATTTGCTCCTTTCTAATGAACTCAGCTGTTCTCAAATTTTGGCTATATCCTCTGGAGGGTCATAATCTTAAGGTCTGCAAAGCACCAGCAATCATACATGGTAAAAGTAGCTTCCATGCCTTGAATCAACATGCTTCTTATCCGTCCAAGCAGTTTTTGCACGCAAAAAAGGAACAGTATCCGCATTCTACATAAGCGGTTAACTGTTCCCTCTACATTTGATTGTCCATCGTCATCGTTTAATCCTCAACATTTCTGACATCTACAGATACATGCAATATTTGCTCGCCAGTGCCTCTATATACACCTTTAACCGGCACAATATCTTTATAGTCCCGCCCGTGCCCAAGCTTTACATAACGCTCCCCAACAGGATCAACGTTAGTGGGATCAAAGCTGCACCAGCCTAGTCCAGGTACAAACGCTTCAACCCAAGCATGCGAAGCTTGCTCGAAATCAGCGCTTCCTCCCTGCAAATCACCAACAAAGTGATAGCCGCTTACGTATCTGGCTGGGATGCCAAAAGCTCTGCAGCTTGCGATCATTAAATGCGCAAAATCCTGACATACGCCGCGTTTGCTCAAAAACATATCCGATGTTTTCGTCTTTACATCTGTCGCTTCAGGATCATAAATGAACTCGCTCCTAATCTTTGTAGACAGTGCACTTAGCCAATCTAGAACGCTGGCTTGACTGCTTGAGCTTGCGCTCAAAATTTCACCAGCAAATTGCTCCACCTCAGACGTAACAGCTGTATATTCGGTCGTAAGCAAAAACTCGGTGAAACGGTTGGCAGCTTCATCTGTTCTTAACCAGTTCCATGCCTGCTCTGGCGGCCGCTTGCTTAAGTATTGTTCACGTTCCTCCGACGTTGGCGCCTGCTTCGTTACAACGGTCATAGATGTTCGAATGGTAAGCCGCTTATGGGGACCATTAACCGAGAACGCATGAACACGATTGCCAAAATAGTCCTCATAGGTGAACAGAGAGGCATTCGGTTCAATCGAAATCGCTTGCTGGTAACAGGACTGTCTTTCATTGGTGCTGGGCGTTAGTCTAATTTCATTGACACTGTCCGTCACTGACTCTGCATACTCGTACTGCGTGACATGTGAAATACTGAGCTTCATGCGCTTGCCTCCCCCATACGAAAAAAGGTTTTGGCAAAAGCCATCCCAAGCTGCTGACAAGCATCCAGCAAATGAGCAACGATCGTTCCATTCCGATCAATGACCATATCCTCTCGCTCAAGACACGCCAAATCCGCTTTCACCTTGCTCACTTGGCGGATTACTTTCTCATGTGCGGTGCGAAGCTGTTTATCCTGCAGTTCAATATGCCGCATATGTTCATCAAGGGTATGCAGTGCAAAATGAAGAGACCGCGGAAACACACCATTAAGAACAACAAATTCAACGATCGACTCCACAGAGATGCCATCAGCATAATAACGACGAAACGCTTGATAACCGCTAACCGAGCGCAGTACGGCCTGCAAATAAGGATATGCCCTTGCATTGTCCCAATCCTCGCCGCTAGCTGCGTTGCCCACTGCCTTAATGATGCGCAGCGTATTCTCAGAACGCTCCAAGTAACGCCCGCATTCAATGAAATGCCATTCATTTTCCCTTGGCATGACAGATTGGCTGACCCCTTGAAAAAGCGCCGTCCATTCCTTGATTCTTCCGAAAAACAAATGCGGAGATTCACGCAGCAAATCATCCGGCTGCTTCTCCCGCAGCCACAAATAAAAAGCATTTGTTGCATCCCACATTTCACTTGGCACCTTCTCGCGCAATGTACGAAGATTGCCGCGAGCATGACTGACGCAGGAAACTAAAGAGTTCGGATTATCACGATCAAGCGTCGTGTAGAACAGAACATCACGTTCATTGTAGCTGCTATATTGCTGTTCATAAGCCTCTCGGCTGCCAAGAGCGTCTACGATTCTTGCCCATTTAGAATAAGACACCATATCGTCGCCCTCCAGCTTTCCTTTTAGGCTTGGCGTGTCGTCGTCAACCTGCAGGTGGTAATGAACATCAATTAATCTAGCATGATTCTCAGCACGCTCCATGTAGCGGCCTATCCAAAACAACGCTTCTGCATTTCGGTTCAACATAGCAATCCCTCCTGTTAATTATCGTTTTAGGACCCACGTATCCTTGACTCCGCCGCCCTGAGAAGAGTTGACTACAAGTGAACCTTCCTTCATTGCAACACGTGTTAAACCGCCCGGAATGACGTGTGTCTCTTCACCTATCAAAGCAAAAGCGCGCAAATCAATATGCCGAGGCGTCATGCCGCCATCCACCATAACCGGCGCTCGCGAGAGCTTCATCGTCGTCTGGGCGATGTATCGCTCAGGTTCCCGCTTAATAGCTTCAGCAAATGCATGAATCTCGGGCAGGGAAGCGCTTGGACCAATCAACATGCCATAGCCCCCCGAGAGCGATGTCTCCTTCACGACGAGCTGATCCAAGTGTTCCAGCACATAATCACGTTCCTCCTTGCGCGTTAAAATGTACGTTGGAACGTTATGCAAAAGAGGCTCTTCTCCCAAATAGTAACGAATCATGTCTGGAACATACGCGTAAACGGCTTTATCGTCCGCCACGCCTGTTCCCGGCGCATTAGCGATCGCTACATTTCCGGCACGATAAGCATTCATGAGTCCAGGTACACCAAGGAAGGAATCCGGCTGAAAGGCAAGCGGATCAAGAAAATCATCATCGATGCGTCGATAAATAACATCCACTTGACGAAGTCCGCGCAAATCACGCAAATAAATTTTGTGGTCTTTGTATACGAGGTCCCTGCCTTCAACGAGGTGAATGCCCATCTGCTGCGCCAAAAAGGTATGTTCATAATAAGCTGAATTATAAGCACCTGGAGTAAGCAGCACGATCAAGGGGTCGCGTTTGCCGCTTGGAGAAAGCGCGCGAAGTGAGCTTAGAAAACAATTTAAGCTGCGGTCAATACTTTGTACGGAGCTTGATAAATACAAATCATGAAATAGCTCATTCATTAATGTTCTGCCTTTAAACAAATAAGAAAAGCCTGATGGAGATCGCAAATTATCCTCCAGCACATAATATCGGCCCTTCTCATCACGAATCAAATCAATGCCCGATGCTGTAATATATACACCGCCTGGAACATGTAGACCAGCCATTTCAGGCCGAAAATAAGTATTTGAAACAATCATTCTACGAGGAATGATACCGTCTGCTACAATTTTTTGTCCGTGATATACATCATGAAGGAATGCATTCAAAGCTTTGATTCGCTGCCTTACTCCTCGGTCAACGCCATCCCATTCATGCTTTGGTATGACGCGAGGGATATAATCGAACGGAATCGTTCGCTCAAGCGGCTCATTTTGCGCACCGCTGTACAGCGTGAAGGTAATGCCCTCCTCCATCATTCTTTGATTAATCGCGTTTTGCCGGACTGCAAGCTCAGATGGATTCATTCTTCCGAATAAACGATGAACGCTTTCGTAGTGATCACGAACAGAAAAGTCCTTATCGAACATTTCATCGTAAAAGGTCTGAGCATCGTAATATTGCGATTGCGACTGTTTGGCCGTCGACATGACAACCGCCTCCTTCATGATGGCCGCTATACCAGTTTGGTACTAGCTAGGTGAAAAATCGATCTAATTTGTTGATTTCACGTTAAAAAACTTAACATTAATTCCAAAATTGTACCGGAATGTTAGGATAATCATACTAAATTCTGAATATTGTGTCAACTTATATAACACGAAAGCAGGAACCCTCAAGTGAGAGAATTCCTGCTTTTTCTGAGCTGCATTTCCTATTCGGATTGGTTTAATTGCTGCAAATCCTTTGTAACTTTATCAACCATATTAACGAATGAAGCCAGTTCTTGGGATCGAGCTGCTTGATTACGGGCCTCAACCGAGGTTTGCTCAGATTCAAGGCGCACTGCGGATAGCTTCTTATCGATTTCCTCAAGCTTTGACTGTATCCCTTCAAGTGCGTTCCTTGATGAAGCGGCCAGCTTGCGCACTTCATTCGCAACAACCTCGAAGCCTCTCCCATTTTCGCCAGCTCTCGCAGCTTCTATCGCAGCATTAAGACCTAACAAATGCGTCTGATCCGATATGCCTCGAATCAAAGTTCCCATCTCGTTAATGCCTTCAAGCTCTTCACGAAGCTCACCTAATAGTGTATGCGTCTTATCCTGAGATTGCGAAGTCGAAATCGCAGTTGCCGCAATCGATTGTGCACCCTCGTCCAATTCAAACATAAGTGAAGCAAGCTCCTGCACAGCACTCGTAACAGTCGTCAGCATGATGGAACGATTGTCCGCCAGCTCTTGAATTTTTTTCTGTTCATGCTGATTGTAAGCTTCAAGCACGAATTGCGAGTCCAGATTGAACAATTTCGTCAAAGCATGCACAACATCCTTCCAGCGTTCAGGAAGAACTCTTTTCAGTACGTTCGTCGATATGTCCAGATAAGTCATATATGTACCCAAATACCAGTCCGTCGTCAGTCCAATTCGGGAATGAACAGCGCCTATTTTTATGCGGTTATCAATGTAAGCCTGGTCGATTACCCCCTCGGTAAGCGACATGTAATACCATATCTGCGTTTCCTTCAAACGCTCAATGGTGCTTACATTAGAAATAATAGCTACAAGCTCTGGCTGCTGGCCAATAGTTTCATAAAATCGGTCGACCACTTCATGGACAATATTTTGAAAAATGGGCTTGCATTCCGCTAAAATTTTGAGATCCTGCTCCGTAATGCCCGTGTATTCAATCTGCTTCTTGCGCTCTGCTGATAAATTAATCAAAATAGCCCGACTCCTTCGGTATATAGTAGACCACTATTACCTATTATATCGGAAAATATTCAAGAAACAGTATGATCATCTCAAATTCTTTTTAAACCTACAGGAAGAAAAGAAAAGCCGATAGACAAATGTCTATCAGCTTCTCTAATAATCAGGTCAATCATTTATCGATTGAGCAGGCTTCCTACATAACGAAGCAATTCATTTGAACATACCGAGCAGTAGCTATGCTCATCCATAAGACGTTTCGTTACTTCATTAATTCGCTTCAATTGACTCTCATCCGGTGTTTTTGTAGATGTCGTTATTTTCACAATATCCTTCAGATCGGCGAACAGCTTCTTCTCAACGGCTTCGCGCAAACGCTCGTGACTTGTAAAATCAAACTTTTTCCCTTTCCGCGAATAAGACGAGATTCGAATCAAAATCTCTTCGCGGAACGCTTTTTTCGCATTTTCGGAGACGCCAATTTGCTCCTCGATGGAACGCATGAGGCGCTCATCCGGATCCATCTCTTCGCCTGTCAGCGGATCTTTAATTTTTGCCCAGTTGCAATACGATTCAATGTTATCCAAGTAATTTTCAAATAAGGTGCGGGCAGATTCCTCATAGGAGTATACGAATGCCTTTTGAATTTCTTTTTTCGCGAGCAGATCATATTCCTTGCGGGCCACCGAGATGAAATTCAAGTAGCGCTCGCGCTCATCCTTCGTAATGGATGGATGGTGATCCAATCCTTCCTTTAGCGCACGCAAAACATCAAGCGCATTAATACATTGTGTATCCTGCTTAATAAGCGCGCTGGAAATTCGGTTAATGACGTAGCGCGGATCAATCCCTGTCATGCCTTCCTCTAAGTATTCGTTTTGCATTTCCTTCAAATCTGCTTCCTTGAACCCTTCGACTTCCTCGCCGTCGTACATCCGCATTTTCTTCACAAGATCCATGCCTTGCTTCTTCGTTTCCTTCAGCCTCGTTAAGATGGAGAAGATGGCAGCAGCACGCAGTGCATGCGGTGCGATATGGATATGGCGCATATCGCTTTGTGCGATTAGCTTCTTATAAATTTTTTCTTCGTCGGACACTCTCAAATTATAAGGGACCGGCATAACGATCATCCTGGAGTGCAAGGCCTCATTTTTCTTATTGCTTATGAACGATTTGTACTCCGATTCATTCGTATGAGCAATAATAAGCTCATCCGCGCTGATCAAAGCGAATCGGCCTGCTTTAAAGTTGCCTTCCTGCGTCAGTGAGAGCAAGTTCCATAGAAACTTCTCATCACACTTGAGCATTTCTTGAAATTCCATCAATCCGCGATTTGCCTTATTAAGCTCTCCGTCAAAACGATAGGCGCGAGGATCGGATTCAGATCCATACTCCGTTATCGTCGAGAAATCGATGCTTCCTGTAAGATCGGCAATATCTTGCGACTTCGGATCGGATGGGCTGAATGTGCCAATACCAACACGGTTATCCTCAGAAATAAACACCCGCTCAACGAGTACGTTTTCAATATCGCCGCTGTATTCCGTCGTAAGCCTCATTTGGCATGAAGGGCATAGATTCCCTTCAATTCGAACACTAAGCTCTTTTTCAATATCAAGCCGAAGCTCATGGGGAATAAGATGAAGCGGATCCTCATGCATCGGGCAGCCTTTAATCGCATAAACGGCTCCACGCTCAGTTCTGGAAAATTTCTCAAGACCTTTTTTGAGCATCGTAACGATCGTGGACTTTCCTCCGCTGACCGGACCCATCAACAGTAGAATCCGTTTGCGAACCTCCAGCCTGCGAGCTGATGAATGGAAATATTCTTCAACCAGCTTCTCCACCGCACGATCCAGCCCAAAAATTTCTTGATCGAAAAATTTATACTGCTTGTTGCCGCCAACATCTTCCACCCCATGAGATTCAATCATTTCATAAACGCGAGAATGTGCTGTCATGGCCGGGGACGGGTCCTTCCTTAACAAATCAACGTAATCCTTGAATGTTCCTGTCCAAGCAAGTTTCTCGCTCTCAGCCTGATACTCCGATATTCGCTTGAAAATGTCCATACCGTGCCTCCTCCCATCGCTTCCGCATTCCACTTATCATTCTACGCCCGGGATTTGTCTCTAGACGCTCTATCGAGTGGTGCCAACTTTTATTGAGGTATTACATTCCTATGCTTATTCTAGGAGATAATTGCACACTATTTTTGTCCTTCATCCATCAAAAAACGACAAGTGCGTAAAATCCTTTGCTATAATGATTCATAAGCATCAATGGAAATGAACGAGGAGAGGAGTTAGCAAACGTGGCAGTAGCACGCGAAGAAGAGCTCTACAAACCTATAAAAAAGTATTATGAGCAGCTTGGGTATGCAGTGAAAAGCGAGGTTCTTCATTGCGATTTGGTCGCTATTCATCCTGAACGAGCGGATACGATAATTGTCGAAATGAAAAAAACATTCAACCTCGCCTTGCTTTTGCAAGGGGTTGAACGTCTTCGATTAAATAGCCATGTCGTGCTGGCGGTTGAACGCAATCGAACGAAAAGCGGAGCGCACAACCAGCGCTTTGGCGATTTGACTGAACTTTGCCGAATGCTTGGACTCGGGTTTATGACCGTCACCTTCTACAAAACAAAGCCGCCGGTCATCGATTGGTTGTGTCAGCCGGGCGATCCGCCGCTGCGCGGAGTAAGGCGCAAGAAGCAAGCACAGCTGCTGACCGAGTTTAAGGAGCGCAGCGGCGACTATAACGTCGGCGGCAGCACAGGCCGCAAGCTTGTTACTGCATACCGCGAGAAGGCTCTGCGCTGTGCTTATGCGCTTCACACCTCAGGACCACTAGCGCCACGCGAGGTAGCAGCCATTACAGGCTATAGACGCAGCGGCGAAACGCTGCGCAGCAATTATTATGGCTGGTTCGATCGCATTGAACGCGGCAAATACAGCCTGCGCCCTGAGGGCGCGGCTGCATTAACTGAGTATAGCAATGTTATCGCTGAATGGTCGGCATCGGTTAGCTCCGCCCCGTAAATTCACCGATCGCCTCAACAAACCGCAATACGCCTTGTTCTGTACGCGCTCCTGTATTATACGTGTAATTCAACCTTGCAGTGTTGCGCTGTGGATGATCGGCATAGAAAGAACTGCCCGGCACAAACGCAACCCCTTTTTGAACCGCACACCGCAGGAGCGCCTCTGCATCCAAACCGTCAGGCAGGTCCAGCCATAGGAACATGCCGCCTTTCGGTTTTACCCAAGTGACGCCCTCAATTGCCTGGCGCTCAAGAAGCCCATGCATCTCAAGCATACGCTCGCCGTATGACTTTGAGATAAGACGGATATGACCATCGAGATCAAACCCTTTAAGCAATTGACTTAATATTTGTTGATCAATCGTACTCGAGTGAAGATCGGCAGCTTGCTTAGCTTTGGCTACCATGTTGATGACTTCACTGTCTCCGATAGCCCAACCTGACCGCAGCGCAGGTGCTACCGTTTTAGAAAACGTACTCGTATAAAAAACCGCGCCGCCCTCTACTTGTCCTTCTAATGAGAACAGTGTAGGGAATTGCTCACTCTCATCAAATTTTATGTCACCATAAGGATCATCTTCAATAATTGGCATTTCGTTTTGCTTGCAGAGAGCAAGTATTTTCTTCCTTCGATCAACGCTCCATACACGTCCCGTTGGATTGCCGAATGTCGGTACAGCATAAAGCAGCTTCGGACGATGCTCGCGAATAAGACGTTCTGCATCCTCAGGAATGATTCCATGCTCATCACTCTCCGCAGCCACTACCTTTAAACCATGAAGAGCAAATACTTGCAAGCTTGCCAAGTAAGTAGGCTTCTCAACCAAGATTACATCTCCAGGCTCTGTAAGTACGCCAACGAGCAAATCAATCGCCTGCTGCGACCCAGTCGTCAGAATCATCTGATCTGGATTAACATGCATTTGCTTAACTGCCATGCGCTCACTAAGCTGCTCCCGCAATGGCAAATACCCAGCTGTCAAACCATACTGCAATGCGCTTGCTCCAGCAGTAAATACACGGTCCGCTGCTTCGCGCACGGCTTGTACGGGGAACAGCTCCTCAGCTGGAAGTCCTCCAGCAAATGAGATCATTTCCTTTCCTTGCGTCAGCTTAAGTATATCTCTGACCGCTGAAGATTTAAGCTCTGATATTCTAGATGAAAAACGTTAATTCATATTGATTGCTCCTCCTCGCAAGCTATATTGCTATGCTTATACTCTCTATGTTAACAATGTGTTCACAACTTTTAAAGTTTTCTTTTTTGCCATCGTTGGTTATAATAAAGACAGCATACTTGGAGGTGTCCCACAGATGAACTTTATTATCGTTATGACTGTGTTTGCATTGTTCATTACGGCGATGCTTACCAGCTCTTACAATGATGACAAAACAAAAGGACTATAAGCCTGCTTTATCCGCTTATAGCAAACGCAACAAAAAAATGAAGCTTCCCGAAGAGCATCAATACTCTTCTCGGGAAGCTTCATTTCGTTATACAGCATGCCAAAACGCTGATTAGCGTTGAAGAACTGCCATTTCTTCCATACATACACCACAAACATAGCGATCCTTGAAATCACGCACTTCAACCATTGAACCGCAAAAAACACACTTTGGACGGTAACGCTCCAAAATGATATGGTCACCTTGGACGAAAATTTCAACGGGATCGCCCTCGTTCATCAAATAACGTTTACGTAATGATTTTGGAAGTACAATACGTCCGAGTTGGTCCACTTTTCTTACTACACCTGCTGGTTTCATCACTTTCACCTCTTCTGTGTCTGGTTTCGCAAGCTATTTTTGAGAAACCTCTGCGTTATAGTCTTTCGATGGCACTTCAGTATTTCCTTCCTAATTTAATAATTTCTTAATATCCTGCAATAATTCTTTTTATTAGAGCAAAAAAATTCCAAAAAATGAGAAATAAATCAACATTTTTAATCGAGTCCTGGAAAATGATTTTGTCTAAGCGCTTCATACACGATAATTGCTGCAGAATTGGACAGATTAAGTGATCGCACTTTATCCGTCATCGGCAATCTAATGCAAGTTTCTATATTCGCATCTATAAGCTCCTGTGGCAAGCCCTTTGTTTCTTTCCCGAATACAAAGAAATCGCCATCCTGATACTCGAACTGTGAATACGTCTTCTTTGCTTTTGTACTTGCGTAGAAGAATCGGCCTTGCGGATAACTTGCGAGCACCTCATCGAAGGAATCATGATACTCGATATGTACCGAGTGCCAATAATCGAGTCCCGCCCTCTTCAAAGTTCGATCGTCCGTATCGAAGCCAAGTGGTCTTACCAAATGCAAAATAGTGCCGGTTGCAGCGCATGTACGAGAAATATTACCTGTATTTGCAGGAATTTCTGGTTCTACCAAAACAATATGAAATGGCATAGTTTTGTTTCTCACCTCTCATTTTGCCTATTATACACGAAAATGACGAATATTTTTACACCCACTTTACGTACCGTTAATCTCAAGCATAATTTCAACCTTCATAATAGAACCATAATAGGCGGAAACACATGGAGGAGAGCTGAATCATGCGAAAAAAAATTTTGATCGTGGATGACGAACCATCTATTTCAATGTTGATTGAATTTAACTTAAAGCTGGCAGGTTATGATGTACGTTGTGTAGGTGATGGTGAAGCTGTATTCGAAATGCTTAAGCCTTTCCGTCCCGACTTAATTGTTCTAGATCTCATGCTGCCAAAAATGGATGGACTCCAAGTTTGCCGCGAGCTGCGCAAGCAAAGCAATGCTGTACCCATCGTTATGCTGACTGCACTTCAAGACGTAACCGATAAAATAGCTGGTCTTGATAATGGTGCCGATGACTATATGACTAAACCTTTTAGCCCGCAGGAGCTTGTTTCTCGTATTCAAGCTATATTCCGCCGAGTTCAATCGCTTCCTGGCACTGCTGATGACACAACGTTCAACATTGGCCGCTTGAAGGTTCAGGTTGAACAGCGTGAAGTATTCATAGACGGCAAATCCGTTGAGCTTACGCCAAAGGAATTTGAACTGCTATTGTTCCTATGCCGCCACAAAGGAAAAGTGCTTAGTCGCCAGCAGCTGCTGCACGGCGTATGGGATTACCATTTCCTCGGCGACACACGAATCGTCGATGTTCATATTAGCCATCTGCGCGACAAGATCGAGAAAAACGCACGGACGCCGGAATATATTATGACCGTCCGCAATGTCGGTTATAAATTAAACGGTCCTCATATTGCTGAGAGCAGTCTTGCCCAAGCTTAATGAACTTATAACGTCTATATCAAAAAAACAGCCTGCTTCTATATTAGAAGCAGGCTGTTTCTATTCTAGCAATTATAGGCGTGAAATTAAAACTACTTATTAACCGTTCCGTTTTTGGAAGTCAGCCATGAATTGTGCAAGGGCTTGGCAGCTCTCAAGCGGAACCGCATTGTATGTCGAAGCTCTTAGGCCGCCAACATCGCGATGACCTTTCAAGCCTTCAAAACCTTCTTTCAACGACTCCTTAACGAACAGAGCCTCAAGCTCCTCCGTTTGAATACGGAAAGTAATATTCATAAGCGAACGGCTTTGCGGCTGAGCACAGCCCGTGTAGAAGCCGCTGCTTTGATCTATAGCGTCATAGATCAGCTTCGTTTTGTCGCGGTTGTACTGCTCTAGCTGAGAAACTCCGCCTTTTGCCTTGATCCACTCCAGAACCAGCTTCACCATATATACCGAGAAAGACGGCGGTGTATTGTACAACGAGCCGCTCTTTGCATGCGTGCTGTAACGGAACATCGTTGGAATCGTTTTGTTGCTGCTCTCGATAAGATCCTTACGAATGATGACAACGGTAACGCCTGATGGACCTAGGTTTTTTTGTGCGCCGGCATAAATGACGCCAAATTTGCTTACATCAATCGGTCTGCTCAAAATATCACTGGACATATCCGCAATAAGTGGCACATCACCAGTGTCAGGGAATTCTTGGAACTGCGTTCCGCCAATCGTTTCATTTGATGTTAAATGTACATAGGAAGCATTGCTCGGAACTTCAATTTCTGACAAAGTCGGCATACGCATAAATTTGTCAGCTTCAGTCGAAGCGGCAATAACCGTTTCTCCGACAAGTTTCGCTTCTTTAAGCGCTTTGTCAGCCCAAGCTCCTGTCATGACGTAAGCGCCTGGCTTGCCAGGCTGCAGAAGATTCAGAGGAAGCATAGCAAACTGTGTGCTCGCGCCGCCTTGCAGCAATAAAACCTCATAGTTTTCTGAAATTCCGAACAATTCACGAAGCAGGGCTTGCGATTGATTGTTCACTTCTTCATACATTTTGCTGCGGTGAGACATTTCCATAATGGACATCCCTGCGCCCTGATAATCAACAAATTGCTCCTGGGCTTGCTTCAGCACCTCAAGTGGTATTGCGGCTGGTCCTGCATTAAAATTAAATGCTCGTGTCATCTTCGGATACCCACCTCTGTTTCTTTATTTATGATATGGATATGATAGCAATTTTGAAGGGCTGCATCAAGTGTATTCCGCATATTAAATAAATTAAAAGTCGAACGTATGACGCAATACTGTCAATAAACATTCGGATTTCGTTCATTTTATCTTTACAAACGATAAAAAAACGGGTCCCAGAGGGACCCGTTTCTTATATTTCTTGAACGATTGATTAGCAATCGTAGTAAAGGCTGAAYTCATGCGGATGAATACGGATTGCAACAGCTTTAGCTTCTTGACGTTTTACTGCAACATAGTTGTCAATGAAGTCTTTAGAGAATACGCCGCCTTCAGTCAAGAAATCGGAATCTGCTTCAAGGGCATTAAGCGCCTCGTCAAGCGTTCCAGGAACGCTGCGGATTTCTTTTTTCTCTTCTTCTGGCAATTCGTAGATGTTTTTGTCGAAAGGACCGTAACCAAGAGCTACTGGATCAAGCTTGCGCTTGATGCCGTCCAAACCTGCAAGCAGCATCGCTGCAAATGCAAGGTAAGGGTTAGCCGTGTTGTCCGGTGTACGGAATTCAATACGACAGCCTTTAGGTGTTACAGCTGCAATCGGAATACGAACGGCTGCAGAACGGTTGCCTTTTGAGAATACAAGGTTAACCGGCGCTTCGTAACCAGGCACAAGACGTTTGAATGAGTTCGTGCTTGGGTTAGTGATTGCGATCAAAGCCGGAGCGTGGTAAAGCACGCCGCCGATGTAGTGCATAGCCATTTCGCTTAGGTTAGCGTAAGCGCCTTTGTCATAGAACAAAGGAGTATCGCCGTTGAAGATAGAAGCATGAACGTGCATACCGCTACCGTTGTCACCGAATAGTGGCTTCGGCATGAAAGTAGCCGTTTTGCCATATTGGCGAGCTGTGTTGTGAATAATATATTTGAATTTCATAAGATTGTCGGCTGTTTTTGTCAATGTGTCAAAACGGAAGTTGATTTCTGCTTGACCAGCAGTTGCAACTTCATGGTGATGACGTTCTACGCGAAGGCCCGATTCCTGCAATAGGCGAACCATTTCGCTGCGGATGTCTTGTTGGGAGTCGATAGGAGCTACAGGAACATAGCCGCCTTTAACTGGAATTTTCGAACCAAGGTTTCCGCCCTCTTCTTTACGGTTCGTGTTCCAGCCAGCTTCCTCGGATTCAACAACATAAGAGGATGCATTCATTGTGCTTTCATAGCGAACTTCGTCGAAAATAAAGAATTCAGGTTCTGGTGCAAAAAATGCTGTCGTACCAATACCTGTAGTTTGAAGATACTCTTCAGCCTTTTGAGCGATGCTGCGCGGGTCACGGTCATAACGATCGCCTTCAGGTGTATGAATATTACACATAACGTTCAGTGTAGGATGATCAGTGAAAGGATCAATAAATACGGATTCTGTATCCGGCATCATAACCATATCGGAATTTTCGATACCGCGGAAACCGTGGATTGATGATCCATCAAAAGCTACTCCGTTTACAAAAGTATCAGCATCAACCTCAGCAGCAGGAAGCGTGATGTGGTGAGCCTTACCTAGAAGATCCACGAAGCGGAAATCTACAAACATAATGCTGTTTTCTTTAATATTGTCCAAAACATTTTGAACTGACATTATAATTTCCTCCATTTCCGAACATTAGCGTAGTGTTGAACAAGTATTGTTCAATTATTGCTCCAAATCCATGTCGTTATTATAAAACTAGCCCTCAATCTCCGTCAATAGCTATGTAAGGTATTTTTTGAACTCATGTTAGGTATACTTACAAGTTTGTACGTTTGTTCACAAATCCTCAATAAAAAAAGCTGAGATCCTTCTATTTATAAGGCTTTTTGAGAACGGTTACACAAAAAACAAAAAAACTTTGCCATCCTAAGACGACAAAGTTTGGTTTGATGTTATGTTAGATTTTCCACTCTACAAAGGCTTCTGCTGGTGCTTTTGGCGTATCAAACTGTTTGCCTACGATCGGTGCCAGCTTCTCTAGGTCTTTCAATAAGTTAGCGAATTGGTCCGGGAACAAGGATTGTACCCCATCGCCAGTCATCGAGTTATCTGGATCGGTATGCATTTCAACGATCAATCCGTTCGCGCCAGCCGCTACTGAAGCTTTCGACATAGGCTCAACCAGCTCACGACGGCCTGTTCCATGGCTCGGGTCAGAAATAACGGGCAGATGGCTAAGAGATTGAAGCACTGGAATTGCAGATAAATCAAGCGTATTGCGCGTGTAAGTTTCGAATGTTCGGATTCCGCGTTCACACAACATGACATTTGGATTACCGCCTGCCAAAATGTACTCTGCCGCATTCAAGAACTCATCATAGGTTGAGCTGAATCCACGTTTAAGCAGTACAGGCGTTTGAATCGTTCCAAGCTTGCGCAGCAAATCGAAGTTTTGCATATTGCGTGTGCCTACTTGAAGAATATCCGCGTATTCTGCACATACATCCACATATTCTGGCGTCATGACCTCTGTAATCGTCAGAAGGCCGTGCTTCTTGCCCGCTTCCGCCATCATAACAAGCCCTTCCACGCCTACGCCTTGGAAGCTGTAAGGCCCTGTGCGCGGCTTGAAGGCGCCTCCGCGCAGCACCTGTCCGCCAGCTGCTTTTACTAAACGAGCAATCTCGTCGATTTGCTCCGGTGTTTCAACAGCACAAGGTCCGCCCATTATAACAAGATTGCTTCCGCCGATTTTCACGCCTTTTATGTCAATAACTGTATCATCCGGATGAAAGTCACGGCTTGCTAGCTTGTATGATTTCGAAATTTTAATAACGTTTTCCACACCTTTCATTTGACGCAAATGCTCAGCAAGCGTAGGTTCTGCTTTGCCAATAATTCCAATTACCGTGCGATCCGTACCTCTTGATACATGTGCTTGAACTCCTGCTCTTTCAATATGAGCAACAATTTCTGTAATGCGTTCTTCTGCAATATTTGAATTCGTGATAACGATCATAGGGATCACTCCTAAATTTATTGTGGGATTTGGGCAAAAAAAATGTACAAACTTTTGCTTAATAAATGCATGGCATCGCACGAAGCGCGCCTCATTTTCTCATATCTCATTGGATATCCACTTTATGACTTTTATGCTTCGTAGCTTTTAAGCTTCTACGCTTTTAACCGCTAAAGTAAATATACAAGAGAAACTCATTTTCGTCAACCCCGTCTAGAGTAAAGGACTGAAATTCATTTCAGCCCCTCCTCATCAAACCGTACGTGAGGTTTTCCCTCATACGGCTTTCCGATGTTCGTCATTCATGTGCGTGCGAGTTATACAAGCGTCTTTAAACCATGCATTTGGCTAAGAATCTTTA
>NZ_JBFRDK010000072.1:0-29235 GCF_052113545.1 Paenibacillus sp. TAF43_2 | reverse complement strand
CTCTTGGCTCCACCCCCTCTTCCAGCTCGAATTTACGCTCTATAAAAGTTTAAACGCTTTAATCTTCAAAAAAGAGTTTATCCTGTAAGGAAAGCCCTGTCAATCACTTCCAAGGATTTTTCTATGAATTTCAGAGCTATTTACCTGTCCAATTCAAATTTTTCTCCTTATTTCACACTTTTCCTCCCCGTTCCTATAAGAAAAACGAATTCATTAATTATTTTAAGTATAAGCGCTTAAATTATTTGTAAATTTGAATAGTGATGACTTTTCAGATGTGCAGGCTTCCTAAAATGATTAATATACATATTAATTAGTCTTTGCATTTCCGAGAAAAAGTCAAAAAACCCGATCTCATTGGATCGGGTTTTCCATTTTCCAGACAGCAGGTTCGAAGGCGGGCGCCTCCATCTAGTTAAGCTGCTTCCATTTTTGTTCTAGCGCTTGAGGAATATAGCTTTCCAACTGATATAAAAGTTCTAATGGTTCACTGGAAACATTGATTAGACTCAGATGTGAATCATTGGAGAACCCTTCTTTAATGCTATGATTAATCAATTGAACAAAAGGATCAAAATAATTCCTAATGTTTAGAATACCTACAGGCTTTTTATGTATGCCAATCTGTGACCAGCACAAAACCTCGAAAAGCTCCTCATATGTCCCAAAACCGCCAGGCAAAGCAATGAAGCCATCAGCTAGTTCACTCATTTTAGCCTTGCGTTCATGCATATTTTCTACTTCTATTAACTGAGTTAATTCTCTATGCACCACTTCTCCTCTAAACAATCCTTTAGGCATAACTCCGATCACTTCACCGCCACCAGTCATGACAGCATTAGCGATTTCACCCATTAAACCTATTTTAGATCCGCCATAGATTAATCGATAATTTTTTTTAGCCATGTAATGACCAAGCTCAGCAGCTTTCGCTTTATAATCGTGATGTTCCCCTAAATTTGATCCAGCAAAAATACAAATTGATTTCATAAACCCATCTCCAAACTATATGTTGATAATTTCCATAGTCTAATATACTATATATTGACGATTAATCAAATTAGTAATCCTGAATTTCACAAACCGCCTCTCAAATTAAAAAAAAGGACAGCTGCTCTCAGCTGCCCTTCAATGAACTCATCCATTACGCGCTTTGTCGTTCCCTGTTCCAAAATCGGTTTGCCAATACAGCAGCTTGGAACCTATCCAAACCATCCCCATATCGGTTAGCTTGCCGAATATGGCAAACAAAATTAAGCTTGTCATTATAATTGCCGGACGTCCCGTCGTTTGACCGTCGGTCATGAGAAACCCGAGCCCTTTGCTGGCACCCATAATTTCCGCTGCTACGACGAACATCCAGCCCATGCTAAGCCCACTTCTCATGCCAACGACCAAGGAAGGCAGCGTAGCCGGCAGAAAAAAATGCCAGATTAATCGGAAGCCTTTGTACCCATGTACCCATCCTACCTCGATCAGCTTGCGATCTACATTTATAATGCCTGTCAGCAAATTCAAATAGACAKGGAAAAATACACCAATGGCAATAAGAGTGATCTTCGACGTCTCGTAAATACCGAGCCACAAAATAAATAGCGGAACCCATGCCATAGAGGGAATATTTCTGAGTGCTTGAAGCATCGGATCAAACAAATAACGGAAAAACCGAAAGTATCCGTTTAGAATGCCTAGTACCAACGCGACTGCCAAACCTGCAACAAAACCAGCGAATACCCGGTACAATGTAATAAATAAATGATCACCCAGCTCGCCCGATGTGAGCAGGTCTGTGAAGGTACCGTAAATCCGGGTAAGCGGCGGCAGTAAATTGGGAGCTGCATATCCTGTAACGGAAGCATATTGCCATGCACCGAGTAGGAGTATAGGAACTAGGAATCCCAAAGCGATTTGAAAAATGCGACTGTCCGTGAATTTCAAATCGATGACCTCCGTTTATTGTGCGATCTTTGTGAAGTATTCCGAATCGATCAGTTCATCTACAACTTTGGCAACATCCGTATTATCAGGAATAATTCCACTCTTCAATAAGACGCTACCCGCTGCATTAAGGGCTTTCTTCTGTGTATCGCCGATAACAGGATTAGAAAGATCGGTTCTTTCGATCACCTTTTCTACGACTGGCAGCGTCTGYTTGGATTGCTCGCTTACGATTTTTTTGAATTCCTCTACATTGCCGATGGCCCATTTCCGAGCTTGTTCATAAGCTTCAATCACTTTTTTCGTCAACTCCGGGTTATCGCTCGCGAACGACTCTCTTACATTAAGCACCCCGTAAGTATTCAAGGAAGCGTCGCGGATAACGAGCTTGGAGCCCTGCTCGACTTCGGTCTGCGCCATAAACGGATCTAATCCCGCCCACGCATCGACTTCACCTTTTTCCAAAGCTGCTTTTCCATCCGCGTGCTGCAGTTGAACGAGCTCTACATCTTTTTCACTCAGCCCCGCTTGATCCAGAATGCGCAGCAGGAAAATATACGGGTCCGTCCCCTTGGTAACAGCGATCTTCTTGCCTTTCAAGTCCTCCACCTTGGTGATTGTAGAATCAGCTTTTGTGACAAGAGCTGTCCACTCCGGCGTAGAATAAACGTAAATCGACTTAATGGGATTTCCGTTTGCTTTGCCTAATAATGCCGCGGCGCCTGCCGTAGAGCCGAAATCTATGCTTTTGCTATTCAAATACTCCAATGCCTTATTGCTTCCCGCGCTAAGTACCCATTCCACCTGAATGCCATCTGCTTTAAGCGCCTCCTCCAAAAAACCTTTCTCCTTCAGCACAAGGCTAACCGGATTATAATAAGCATAATCCAGCTTAATCTTCGTAACACTTGCTGATGCTTCCTTCGACGTGCCGTTGCCGCAGCCCGCCAACTGTAATATGACCAAAACCATAACAATCGCGAAGGCGATTTGCTTGCCTTTTCCTATTCTCATGCTCATATCCCCTTAAATGGTATAGTTATCGTTTTTACCGATATTTCCGTTTGGCGATTCGGGTTTCTCTTTAGTCAGAATACGATCAAGAATTAATTTCTCGTAATAGGCGAAGCCGCTGTCATGCTCTCTCGGTCGCGACAACGTAATCCTAACGTCGAATGCGATCTTCCCGTGCTCAATGAGAATAACCCTATCCGCCAATTGCACCGCTTCCGCAACATCGTGAGTGACCAGCAGTGCCGTAAATTTCTGCTCCGTCCATAATCGTTCTATTAATTGCTGCATTTCGATTCTAGTTAAGGCATCCAGCGCGCCAAGCGGCTCGTCAAGCAGCAGCAGCTTGGGATTCCCTGCTAATGCGCGAGCCAGCGCCACCCTTTGGCGCTGCCCACCGGACAACACGCCGGGCCACTCGGAAGCGCGACTGCTTAGCCCCACTTGTTCGAGCGCTTTCTCCGCTTTCTGAATGACTCCGTCCTTAACGCCGACTCTGACGTTTTCCAGTACACTTTTCCATGGGAGCAGTCTAGCATCCTGGAACAGAACCCGAGTATCCGGGTGAATAAACCCAATTTCCTCGCTGTCGATATATACGCTGCCTTCTGATGCCTTCTCAAGACCCGCCACCAATCGAAGCAAAGTGCTTTTCCCGCAGCCGCTCCTTCCTACGATGGCAATGAATTCCCCCGGTTTTCCTTCAAGCTCCACCTCTTGTAGAACCTGCTTATTTCCGTACCGCTTAGCCGTTTTCTTGATTTGCAGATGGCTGCCTAAAGTAGTTTGTTCCACGCTCTACCCTCCTTGATATTCTCTTTTCTCCAGATTCGAAAGAGCGGCCATGCTTAGCGCGAGGAGGTCGTTGTACTCTTCGGAATAATCTGATTGGCAATCATTTCGCCGAATGGACTTATGAAGAGCGGTTGATCCACCTGCTCCTTCTTTTGCAAAGGAAGCTTCGGAAACAACAATTCCGCGACCCGGTATGCCTCCTCCAAGTGAGGGTATCCAGATAGAATGAAGGTTTCAATGCCGAGCTCTTGATACTCCAGCATGCGAGCGGCTACCTGATCGGGATCTCCTACAAGCGCAGTGCCTGCTCCACCGCGAACCAATCCGACCCCAGCCCATAGGTTAGGACTTACCACAAGCTTGCTTCGATCCCCTCCATGCAGCTCAGCCATCCGGCGTTGTCCCTCCGAATCCATCTTGGCAAAAGAGGACTGAGCCCTCGCAATGGTTTCATCATCGACATGTGAAATAAGTTCATCCGCCGCTTGCCATGCTTCTGCTTCTGTTCTGCGTACGATAACATGCAGCCTTATTCCGAACTTGATCGTTCTTCCGGCAGCCTCCGCTAGTCGCTTCATTTTGGTCATTTTCTCAGCAACCTGCTCCAGAGGCTCGCCCCATGTCAGATAAACATCGATGTGGTCAGCTGCTATCTCCATTGCGGCATCCGAAGATCCTCCAAAATAAAGTGGCGGATAAGGAGCTTGAAGAGGAGGATAAAGCACTCTCCCGCCCTTTACGCTAAGATGGTCTCCCTCTAAATCCACTTCTTCTCCTTGCAGCACTCGTTTCCATACTTCGAGAAACTCACCAGTTAAACCGTAGCGGTCGGAGTGATCTAGGAAAACACCGTCTCCTTCAAGCTCGGCCTTATCGCCGCCGGTCACAACGTTGATAAGCAGCCGCCCATTGGAGAAGCGATCCAACGTTGCCGCCATTCTTGCCGCCAAAGTAGGAGACATCAAGCCCGGTCTTACAGCAACTAAAAACTTCAGCTTCTCCGTAGCAGGAACTAACGTTGAAGCGACAACCCATGCATCCTCGCATGAGCGGYCCGTCGGAAGAAGTACGCCGCCAAAACCCAGCTCGTCAGCTGCTTGAGCGATTTGTTTGGTGTATGCGTAGTTAACCGCTCTAGCACCTTCGCTAGTGCCTAGAAAATGTCCGTCGCCGTGTGTGGGAATAAACCAGAAAACTTCCAAAATATTCAATCTCCTCTCAAATAGAAAAGACACCTGTCCCATGTAGCTGGAGAAAGGTGCCTTTAGTGGTCTAATCGGCTTGTATTTTGATATAGGTTGATCATCTTGATCATCTATCCCTTGCTCGTTTCCTGTAATAGCTTCCAAATCGGATCGATATAACTGCTTTTATTTGTGTTCAAATACTGATTCGCGTACGAGCGAACGGGATCGCCTGCGTAGAAACGTTCATACAATTCATGGCGCGAGCCGAGCGGACTGCCGATTAAATCCCATGCCAGCTTGAACAGCTTTACCTTTTTCTCCGAGCTGACAGAGGCGCCTTCGAAATACAGATGCATGAATTTGGAGATCGGACCATAGAAGTCTTCCATACTGGACGGGGTTTGAACGAACCCTCCTCCTCCGACTTGCTGCAGAATCTCAATCGCTCTCGGATAAATCTTCGTTCCAATATTCCTTGCCGTATCGATGAAGGAAATCTCAGGCAACCAAACTCCCGAAGCATTTTGCGCAGACTTTGTCTCAGAAGCGATCACCAGCGCGCGCATCGTATCGACTTGCGTTAGCAGCTCGCCAAGCTTCTCCTGAATGTGTAGAAAGCCAGTTACCCCAATGGATTCCGATATTGCGAAAGCAAGTCCTGTTACGAATTCAAGCTTTGCGACGGACCTCACAACCGTTTGATGGAAAGCGAGCGAATTCGCCGTTTTGTTGTTCCGCAGACTCAATACAGATTCTGAGTCGCCATAAAGCAATACGCGTTCCCACGGAATCAGAACATCGTCGAAAAACAGCACGGCGTCCATTTCCTCATATCGGGAGCTCAAAATATGTTCCTTTTCTCTCGAATCTGCGAACGATTCCCGGCAAACAATATGCAGCCCTTTCGAGTTTGCCGGAACAATGAGTACATGCGAATGCTCCTTGTTCTCCTTCTTCAGCTGCAAAAAGGAGAAAATAATGAAATCGTGAGTATACGGCGCTCCTGTGGCAATCATTTTCGCTCCGCGCACAATAATGCCTTCGCTCGTTTCCTTCACAACATGAAGGAATCTTTCTGAAATACGCTCATCGCTCAGTTCACGGGAACGATCGATCTGCGGGTCCAGTATAGCCGTCGTAAGGAACAAGTCGTTATCTCTGGCCGATTCGTAATACTTCTCGATCTTCGCTTGGAATCCCGAATCCCTCTTGCTGATTTCCGCTCTATCCGCGTACCATCCCGTAATCATGGACCTTCCGTAATCGGATAAACGGCTCATAATGCCATTTGTTTCTTTCGCCCAACAGGTAAAAGCTTTGCTTCTTGTTAAAATATCTTCCTTCGAATAAGGCACTAGAAACGAACTGTGAACATATCGGCCTAATGATGGCTGCAAGTATCCAACTTCATCTCTGCGATGCGGATCATCCAGCAAATCAAATAGTCCTGTGATGGTTTTGAGCGTGCCTTGAAATGCGGGGTGTGTGGGCAAATCATCCACCGCTTGGCCTTCAAGCCAAATCTTCCGACCATCCTTTAGGCTTTTTAGAAACTTTTCACCTCTCGTTGTCATTGAACGGATTCTCCTTGACTTCTTTTTCCGATAAGAATACTATGTTTTTATTCATGTTGTGATATTATCCAATTTCTTCAATGTTTTCAACCATCAGTTTTAGTTCTTATGTCCTTTAAACAACAAAACAACGATCTATGTTTGATTACTCAAAAACAAACAACAATAGAATATATCTATTCTACCTTTTTATTACTGGTATGAATTAAATTCATGGAAATTGCTCGCTTAAACATGGACTTCTATTTGTTGGTTAAACAACATATATGACCATTTTGTTTGTTATCTGAAGGAGGTTAAAACCATGCTGCAGCCATCGAAAGAAGACCGGAGAATTATCCGCTCACGGAAGGTCATAACGGAAGCTTTCGTTTCCCTTCTAAGAGTAAAAGGATTTCCCGATATTTCTGTAGCCGATTTAACGGAACATGCCGAAATTAATCGATCAACCTTTTATGCCCATTACAAAGATAAATTCGATCTCCTTCATGCCGTTATTGAAGAGAAGCTAACCTTGTTATCCGACGAGCTAGAAGCCTCTAGAGTAAGCCATTCCGTACTTTCTAATACGATAGACAGTCCTCATCCTTATTTCGTCACGTTGTTCGATCATCTTCAAACTCATGCAGGATTTTACACGATTATGTTCAAGCGAATTGAGGATAATGCAGTTCGAAGCCGTATGCTGGAGGTTATTAGAGAAAGCCAGTTCATTATCATCTCCCATTTCAAGCTCGAACAAAAGATGCTTATTCCCATGGACGTTCTATTGGATTATCTCTGCTCTTCTATTATTGGGGTAGTAGAGAAGTGGTATGACAACGGAATGAAATACAGCGCTAATTACATGGCTCTTCAGCTGACAAGAATTAGCATGCTCGGCACGGATAAAGCTATGGGGTTGTAGAACCAGGGGTCAAACTGGAAACTAGAATAGCAGGAAGCTCCAGACAAGGAATAAGATTCATGGATATGAGGAAAAGCGTAGAGTAACTCTAATACATGATGGTTCAGCGGATAATGAAGTCCTGGGATCGGAGCCTGTTCAACAAAATCAAAGGCCGCTTCAATTGAAGCGGCCTTTGATTCGAGGGACTCCTTTTATTATTTATTCGTAACCGCAGCCACAACATCGTCAATGACTCTGCCTTCCGCAATTAGTCCCGAAGACATCCAATGTCTAGCCGATACTTTGAACACATGATTTCCCTTGACAGCAGGCATCGATTTCCAAACACTTAGCTTCTCAACTTCCGCTGAAGCAGCTTCCTCTTTCGCGAAATCCTCCGCTGTGTCGATCGATCCACCATAAATAGCAAATATGTAATCTGCCGTAATCGCAGGCAGCTTCTCCAGCGACGTATTCATTCCCCAATCATCGGATGATTCCTTCTGAAACGCTGCAATACTTGTGTCAGGAACTAAACCCAATTGTTCATAGATCAGTTTGTTAAAGCTAGGGAAAAACACCTGCAGATCCTTGACTGATGGACGAATAAAGACGACCTTGTTGTCCGCACCAACTGCAGAAGATATCGTTGCTTTAGCTTCATTTATTTTATCGTCATACGCCTGAATTACCGCCTGTGATTTTTCCTCCAGCCCCAATATTTTTCCGATTTCAGTTATATTGGTTTTCCAATCATCCGGAGTAAAAGGAAGCGTTGGAGCAATTTTACTAAGTTCATCGTACCCCGCCTGATCGGTAAAATACTGTTGAAGCAGGATTAGATCCGGCTTTGATTCCAGAATCTGCTCCAGATTCTGATTCGTATCTGAGCTGCCAGACTAAAACTGATTCAAAAATTAATTCATCTTGAAAAACAATCTTTTATAACCTTACATTGTTCTCCTTAACCTGTAATAATAGACTCATTGATAGACTTAACATTTACGGAGGAATTATGAACACGATCACCTATTCGTGCCGTGAAAATGCTAACAGAAAAGGCAAAGTAACAGTTAAAAGAAATGAAAACAAGCTGACCCCGGTGAAGCGGTGTCAGCTTGTTTGTAATTTTAGGCTGAGATACTTAGGACATTCGAAATTATGTTTCTAAAAAACTTCAAATTCAAATGATTTACAATAAAACGTAAAAGTTTCTTCCTCTTCTTCTTTAACCTTATATTTCATACCTTCCCATTGGTAATTTGATATATCTGCAATATCAATAAATAATCCAACAATGCCTTCGGTATTCCCTATTTTCAAATCGATTACGTTAGAAAAAGTTATAGCTAACTTTTTATCATCCTCGTAATAAGGATAGTCACATAAAATAATCTTGAAGCTTTGCTCTATACTGCCGTTTTCATTAAAGTTGCGAGAATAATGATACGAATGTAAATATGGAAACTTATTATGCAGCTGATAAAAAACAGAGATTAATTCAACAGATTTTTTCATCGTTTATCCAATCAGCCCCTCGCTTATCTTACTGTTACCGATCGATCACCCATTCTCAACCGAGATTTCTATCGGAATTTCGCTTTATCCAGTAGTTTAGCTCTCTCGCAATGATTTTACTTCTGATGATGAAAAATAGCCAGAAACAGCCATAAAACACCATCACACGCTGAGTTAAGAAATATACTCCAAATCGCTCCCCCATAAAATGACTATCGTCATATCAAGAAAATTACCTTTATCACTAAATAAGGCATGCCAAAACACTTAAGATAAAAGTATCAAATCGATGAGGTGAGCGAGAAAATGAACGGAAACACTTTTTATATGATGATCGCTTTTATAGCCGTTTTAGTTTTGTGGAGAAGGACGAGAAGCATGTACCGCCCAATACGGGGGAACGGGATTCGATTACTGATTCCTTTATTATTCATAATCCCTGGCCTGTCTTTAATTATTAACCCGAACGTGAATGAACCGGCTTGGGCATTTGGAATAGCCTTCGGACTTGGCGTTATATTTTCCATCCCATTGATTTGGACGACTAATTACGAAGTGAGAGAAGACAATTTGATTTATTCCAAGAAAAACTGGGGATTTATCGCAGCTTTCATAGGTATTGTGTTCATACGGTTTGCTCTGCGTCAAGAATTGTCCGACTTGGATCCTCAAGGCAAAACAGCTTTATTCATGCTAGTAGCTTTCGGTTATATCATTCCGTGGAGAGTTTTTTCGTTTATCAAATTTCGGCGTGTGGCCAACCAATTGCATTTGTCTAAAATTAACTAAAGTTCGGCTGCCTGTTCTTACACCTAAACTCTCAATCGCAGAATATCACCTGAATACTAAGATGATATCTCTTAATACAATAGCTGATTGAAAGCATGCTCTCTAAATGAGCACATCTGTCAGCAGCGGCTTCATATAAGCGCATAAATGCACTTATTTAACCAACTCCTTCTCAAATCTGCTCAACTAGATGCATTTGTACTCCTATTTTCATCATTTCCATCTCATTCGTTAAAAACAAGTGCACTTCTGCGCTTATTTACACCATACTATCGGTTCACGCCCAAACCAATCACACAACATGCTACAACATGCACACTGCATACGAGAACAAACCCTTAGTGAATAACCAGTCCAATGAAATGGGAATCTTATACAGGATCAGACTGATAAGGATTGGGAGTGAGCGGAAATTGAAAACGATGACAGCGGCGGGCAGCGCTAACCTGCAAACTGGCACGACTCAAAAAACAGTAGGCCAGTACTTGTTCGATTGTCTGCAGCTGGAGGGCATTACCGAAATTTTTGGCGTTGCTGGAGACTATAACTTTACACTATTGGATACGCTGGAGCGCTATAAAGGCATACGGTTTATGAGTGGACGGAACGAATTAAACTCAGGTTATGCGGCGGATGGTTATGCAAGAGTTAAAGGCATATCCGCTCTTATTACGACTTTCGGAGTCGGAGAGCTTAGTGCTTGCAATGCGATAGCGGGAGCTAACAGCGAGCATGTGCCGATAATTCATATCGTAGGTGCGCCTCCCGATAAGGATCAAAAGGAACATAAGCTGATGCATCACACTCTAATGGATGGGGATTTTGACGTCTTCCATAAAGTGTACAAGCAGATTACGGCTTATACTGCAGTACTGACACCGGAAAACGCTGAGATTGAAATTCCAGCCGCCATTCGTATTGCGAAGGAAAAGAAAAAGCCAGTGTACCTCGTTGTGGCTGATGATTTAGTGACCATGCCGATCATGACACGAAGTGAGCCGATCCCCCCGCGTCCAATGTCCAATGTGAAAACTCTTCAGGCAGCAACGGAGCATGCCCGCCAACTGCTGGGGCGTGCCCATCGGCCGGTCATTTTGGTTGATGTCAAAACCATGCGTTTCGACCTCGTAACCGCAGTTCAGCAGCTAGCCGACGCGATGAACGTACCTGTTGCAACAATGATGTTCGGCAAGGGGGCATTTGACGAAACCCATCCGAATTATATTGGAATGTACGAAGGTTCATTCGGAAGTTCTGAAGTCCAAACCGCAGTAGAAAATGCAGACTGTGTCATTGCAGTAGGCATGGTATGGGCGGACAATAATACCGCGAACTTCACTGCGAAGCTAAACCCGCTCGTGACAATCAATATTCAACCGGACATGGTCAAGGTCGCAGAAGCGGAATATCCGAATGTGTTCGCAGGCGACATGCTGCTTGCGGTGCAGAATATTGGATACATAGGTCAAGGTTTAACGGAAAAAACAACATTCCCATACGACCAAATGACTGGCAGCGCCGGTGACCCACTAACTGCGGCCAATTATTACCCGCGTTTTCAGAAGTTGCTGAGGGAAGGGGACATTGTGGTCGCCGAGACCGGCACGTTTTACAACGGGATGGCGCAGGTGAGACTACCCCGCAATGCAACTTACATTGCGCAAGGTGGCTGGGAGGCGATCGGTTATGCTACACCTTCCGCATACGGTGCCAATGTCGCTGCACCTGATCGGCGGGTCTTGTTATTTACAGGTGACGGCTCCTTGCAGTTGACAGCCCAAGAGATCAGCACCATGCTCTATTATGAATGCAAGCCTATTATCTTCATCTTGAACAACGATGGCTACACCATCGAGAAATATTTAAATGTCAAAACAGAGAATCAGCAATATAACAAAATTCCGCGCTGGTCATACACTAAGCTTGCCGAAGTGTTTGGAGGCGATGCGTTTGCCGTGACTGTACGAACCTATGGAGAGCTTGATCAGGCTATAATCCAAGCGGAGAGAGAATGTGCCGAAAGACTCTGTATCATTGAAATGATAGCCGCTGACCCTATGGACGCACCAGAAAATATGCGCCGGATGCGCAATTACTTGGAAAAGCAGGAGAAACTACGCAGCCAAAACTAGAATAAGCAGCATCCAGTTTGCTTCTTCTTCCTTCATAGACACTGTAACTATTCTCATTATGAGGCCCGGTAGACTCTAGAACCAAGCTATCGGGCTTCAACTTTATTTATGGAATGATCAAAGTTAAACAATACGCAGTTACCCATTAATTGAACGTTGTAGGTCACGAATGTCCTTCCACGAAATGAGCTTGATGTTTTCCTTTAGGAAGAGCTGCTTTATATCCAAATCACAGAGTAAGCGGAGTTCAATTTCCCTTTCCATACAACAGTTTGTTAATTGCTTCAGTTCATCTAATCCCTTGAGAAATCGCATAAGTAATTTGAGCTCGCATTTCAAGCCTAACCTCATCCAGATCAGCATTGGACTCTAAAAATGCGATATCTGTAAAAAATTCATTAGCTGAATTAACAAGGCTGTGGAGCGGATTCTCATGATACACAACCTTATATCCTTGATGCTCTGAACTTGATAATGTCAAATGAATTCCGGCGTGCTCGATAGTCTGAATATCCCCCCTGCTTAAAGCTTCTTTGGCTGCTCGGCAGGGAATCATTATTGAAGTTGAGGTAATGGCAGCCTGTTGAAATTATGAATAAGGGCGCAAGCACATTTGTGCCTACGCCCTTGCCCAAGTCATTTATTTCCGTTCAATATATACTGGTTATCCAATTCAAGTTATAGTTGTCTTATTTTAAGAGCCTAGATCAGGTTGATCCAAGAAGCTAACGGTGCTATCCGTCGTTCCATGCAATTCAAAGATAATAATCTCATTATTGCCTTGCTTCAATAATGGACCTGGCACATACAATCTCTTCTGCGGTCCAATATCCCAATAACGACCCAGATTGAAACCATTGATGAACACGACCCCTTTGGTCCACCCTTCCAAACTAAGGAAAGTATCACATGGCTCATCCACAATTAACGTTCCTCGGAAGAAGCTCGGACCTGATTGTTCCGTGATGCTCCCGAATTGCAGAGCCGATAAGTCCGTAAGTGGTAACGTGTACGTCGTCCAATCCGACAAGAACTGGCGCCCAAAACGTACCCCTTCGGTAATCCCTTTCCGGTCTTTCATATAAGGCCCATAATTAACCCGGCCTAAATTCTCAACAAGGATAGAGACCTCTACTCCTTCAGCAGGCACTTCAAATTCTATTTTCACATCAGTATGGACGCGGTCCAGAACACCAGCCGGCTGTCCGTTAAGGAAAATTTGTGCGCGGTCATGCACGTCTTGCAAGAAAAACTGATCTTTAGGACGGGGTCCGCTAATAAACGTACGATAATGAATAAATCCGTAATCCTGCCCCATCTTTTCCATTGTCTCAGGGTATGCCGTATAAATAGGTGCAGAGATGTTGTCCAAATTAGCCGCTAATGAAGCTTGCTCGGTCATTTTCACTTGTCCATACGCTTTCTTAGCGATCGGAGCTGGCAATTCACATGCAGGTACATCCACATATTTGGAGATAATATCGCGCACCGCATAATATTTAGCGGTCGGTTCACCGGATTCATTTAGCAAGGCGTCATAATCATAGCTAGTCACCGTAGGTTCATAGCTTTCCGCCGTATGGCCGTTCGCTCCGTTGTAGAAACCAAAGTTTGTTCCGCCATGGAACATATAGAAATTAACGGACCCGTTCAGACTAAGCATTTCATCAAGCACACTTGCGACATCCTCAGCGGGACGGGTATGATGCTCCTCCCCCCAATGATCAAACCAACCGTTCCAATATTCCATACACATAGATGGCGCATCCGGTTGATATTGCTTAAGCTTCTCGAATGCTTCTGCTGGCCGAGAACCAAAATTCACCGTTGCCAGAACACCATCGATCATACCGCCTTGCAGCATCGCATCTTCAGGTCCATCGGAAGTAAATAGCAGAACGTCTATTCCACGAGCAATCATGCTTTCTTTTTGATGAATTAAGTAGCGTTTGTCATTGCTGTAGCTTCCATATTCATTCTCGACCTGCATCGCGATAATCGGCCCGCCACTCGTGCATAGGAGCGGTTTTAATTTCGGAAGCAGCACATCATAATAAGCATCTACATGATCTAGAAACGGCTTATGATAGCAGCGCAGACGCATATCAGGGTCCGCCAGCAGCCAAGCTGGCAATCCGCCAAATTCCCATTCCGCACAAATATAAGGCGCCGGGCGAACAATAACATGCAGCCCGATTTCTCCAGCCAGCTCAATAAAACGAACGATATCCGCCATGCCTTCAAAATAAAATTGGCCTTTCTTCGGCTCGTGAAGATTCCATGGGACATACGTTTCCACGGTATTGAGCCCGCATGCTTTTAATTTTGCAAGTCGATCTTGCCAATGCTCAGGTACAGTTCGAAAATAATGAAAAGCTCCTGAGAGAAGACGTATCGGCTGATCATTATAATAAAATGAAGATCCTGAATAATTAAATGTAGTCATCTATTTCCCGCCTTATAAAATAGTTAAATCATTAAGCATAATGACTCGCTATAGCCTGATTGATTCTCTCTCTTGCCGCTAACAGCCATTCCCCACTGCCTTTTGGATAAACAGAGAACGTCAATGGTTCTTGTAAACCCTCTTCCAACAGCTTTATCGTCTGTTCTTTGCCAATCTTCTGCTCTAGCAGCTCGAGTGCGCGCAAGTCTTGCATCGCCTCATAGAGAACTTCCAAGCGAATTGACTCGATTGGACCCTCTTCGCCAGGATAAACCAAGAAGGAATCTCCCGAAGGAAACGCAAGCTTTGCATCCGTTGACCGATAGGGATCCAGCTTCTGATCGATGGAGTACTGCGAATACCAGAAATTAAAGCCCCAATGCAGGAAGCCCTTCAATCCAAACTTATACAACTGAAGCCCAATAATCCGGTTTCTAGAGGAAGGCATGTTAAAAAAACGATTGGATACTTCTTGATGCTGCGCACAGCAATAATAAGTCCATAAATCCGGAACGCCATACTCCAGAAACGGTTCGATATGATTGTTTCCCGGAATCGGTCTTTGCACTAGGCCCCGCTCATACATATCCAAATCAGACAGCGCGTCCATAATAGGATAATCAGACAAATGCTTACGCACGATTTGGCTGGCAGCCTGATAGGATTCCAATTGACTGAGGTCCGGCTCATCCGAAATATGGAACCAGCTTTGCTGAGCTAGTCCATTTTCTTTCAAGTAACGATCAAGGCTCGGCAGGAATTGATCCAAGAAGCTGCGATAAGCTTCAGAGGATGCATCCGTCTCCCAGCCGAATAGCTTTTTCTCTTCTCCATGTACCGTTCCCATAATCTTTGGAGCGCACTTTGCTCCCCATTGCGTAAACAAGTGTGAAAACTCAAAGTACTTCACGTCCAGCTTCTTGCACATCGTTACCCACCGCGTAAGCTGATCAAAGCCAAATGTATAAGTATCTCCCTCCACGTCAACTTTCACCAATTGGACAGTTGGACGTTCTCCTCCAACAAGGGTATCGAGCGGCGGTGTAAAAAGTGGTGTCAATACCATGTTCATGCCATGCTTGACCATTGCGTCCACATAACGTTCCAGAAGCGTCCAATGCGCTTCACTAAAAACTTCGACACCATACTGCGTTGCAATACAATCCACATGAAACCATTCCGTGTGAATTAACTGCTGCGTGGGCAATGCCGCAGGGATGACTGTCAATTGAAATGTATCGGATACCGCTAAGGACTCCCCTTCCTCTGATTGGAAGGAGAATTGAATGGAATGAACACCCGCAGCGACAGATTCATCAAGCTCCACGCTCACCCAAATGGAACGCCACTGCTCAGGTACTGCATTAATGGATTGTTGATTCAGCTCATATAATGGATCTGGATATAGTCCCGGTGTCGTGCGCAGGACGTTATCATCTGGATTTTGAAAACATGGCATCTCCGAAGGAGCCAGCCCAACAGATCTAATCAAAATACGGTCTGCAAGGTCGGAGTTGATGCTTACATTTATATTTTTTAAGAGCGTATCTGAGGTGTATGCGACTTGGAAGGAATAGGTCTCGCCGAAAAGCGCAGAAGCGCTTTGAAAGGCTTGTTCGGTTGGCGTCTCATCTGCGAATACTTTTGTCAACGAGCTTAGTAGTTTCGTCTCAAATTGAACTGGATTATTCATACATCTTGCACCTCTTTAAATTAGAATGCTTTCTGCAAAATCTTTGAGATTGATGCTGTTTCCATCCACTCTTGATTGCTCCGCCGCGAAGGCCATTAAATGGCTTTGAACGGATTGACTTGCCGAGGTAAGCCCCTCACTCTTGCCATCTTCTCTTACCAGCTTTAAGAAATCCTTGAGTAAACCCATATCACCGCCGCCGTGGCCAACATGACCTCCCATGTCTTCAAATGAGATTCTCTCAATCTTGCCGCTGCCAAAATGGATCACTTCAATTTCATTTTTCTCCATGGCGCCGCGGATTTCACCTTTGGTTCCCATAAGCTTGATTGTGCGGCTGACATCTCTAGTAAATGCGCTCATCGTAAATGCTGCAGTGACGGAATTCGCAAACTCCAAATTCACAACCTGGTGGTCAACAACATCGTTGTCACAATGATAGACGCATCTGCCGTAAGGTCCTTCCTCAAGCGCCTTATAACGCGCACTATAGCTCAGATCATTGCTAATTGCCGAAGTTGGCCAATTGGTATCCTCTGTTAAATAGTAATTAGGCGCGTAGTAGAGACATTCGTCTGCCACTGGACACCCGTCCAAGCAGCGTAACGGCGCTCCTGCCGGCGCTTGATCAGATGTAAAGTGTGAAAGTGAGCCAAAGGAGGATACACGAACACATTCCGAACCAGCCAACCAGAGCAAGATGTCCAGATCATGACAGGACTTCGCTAGAATCATTGGACTGGAATCCTCTTTCCGGCTCCAATTTCCTCTTACGAAGCTATGCGCTTGATGCCAGAACCCTACATTTTCATTATGCGTGATAGACATTAATTTACCAATTGTTTCTTTTTCTAATAATTCTTTAATGGTAGAGAAGAAATTCGTATAACGAAGCACATGACATATCGAAAACACTCGATTTAACTGAGACGCCTTTTCTCCCATAAGCAAACATTCTTTGGCATCGGGAGACATCGGCTTCTCAAGCAGCACATGATAACCTGCCTCAAGTGCTTTCATTGTCGGATCGAAATGCTGTTTATCTTGCGTGCAGATGAGTACGGCATCGGCTAGTTTTGGCATAGCGAAAAAATCATCCCAGTTCTCAAAACACATATTATCTGCAATGTTATGTCTAGCTTGGAAGCTCTCCCTGCGCTCTGCAACCGGCTCTGCAACAGCTACAACTTGCAGCTCATTGGGATGAGCAAGAGCATATTCCAAATAGTTGACACCCCGCAAGCCCGCTCCAATTATGGCAACCGTTACTTTTTTCATAATTAATCTCTCCTCGATGTTGTAAGTCTATCTATTCCTTGACGCTTCCTACGGTCATGCCTTTAACAAAATACTTTTGCAGAAACGGATATACGAGCATAATGGGCAAAGCACCCATAAAGATTTGCGCATTTCGAAGTGTCTTCTCGCTTAAGTTGTCCATCACTTTAAGCTGCTCAATAGACATGGAAGACATTTGGGCATTAATCGACATAATTAATGTAGACAGATACGTTTGCAATGGGTACTTTTCTGGTGAATTCAAGTAAAGAATGCCATCAAACCAAGAGTTCCAATGCCCAACAATCGTGAACAAGCCAATCGTTGCGATCGAAGGAAGCGATACAGGCAAATAAATTTGCCAAAGCACACGCCAGTGTCCCGCACCGTCAATTGTCGCTGCCTCATCCAGTTCTCTAGGAATGGATCTGAAGAAATTCAGCATGAGCACCATATTCCATACATTCAAAGCACCCGGCAAAACGAGCGCCCAAATCGAATCGATGATGCCTGTATCTTTGACAATGATATACGTAGGAATCAACCCGCCGCCGAAAAACATCGTTATCGCAAAGAACCATACATAAGGAGTTCTAAATTTAAACTGATGATTAGATTTCGCAAGCGGAAAAGCGGTAATAAATACAAGCAGCATATTAACAGCCGTCCCCAGCACGACCCGCTGTACGGATACCCATAATGATCGGAAGAACTCAACCTTCTCTCCCAAGTATTGATAGGCATCCAAGGAGAAGCCGACAGGCCAAAGCTTAACTTCTCCTGCCATCGCAGCCGTATTCGAGCTAAGTGAGATGGAGAGTAAATGAATAAACGGGATAATGCCAAGCAGCGTGATAGCTGTTAACAACAACGTATTGAAGACGACAAAAAGCTTTCTACTGATTGATGGTTTGTATATCACTGTATTACCTCCGTTCTAGAATATTCTGTAGTTGTTAAGTTTATAAGCCGCATAGTAGGTAATGGATACTAACCCTAATGAAATGACCGATTTAAAGAGGCCGATTGCCGCTGCCGGTCCGAATTGCTGGCTGAACATCCCTAGTCGATAAACGAATGTATCAATGATATCTGCGCCTTCATAAACGGTCGGGTTATACATAATTAGAATTTGTTCGAAACCAGCATTGAGAATTCCGCCTAAGCTTAATACGCCTAGCAAAATGAGTATGGGGGAAATGCCTGGAAGCGTAATGTGCATCACTTGCTTCCACTTGCCTGCTCCATCAACCTCTGCTGCTTCATATAGCGTTGCATTGATGCCTACAATAGCGGCGAGCATAACAATCATATTGTAGCCCATGCCTTTCCACACATCTGATCCAATGACAATGCCTCTAAACCAATCATTGTCGAGCATAAACATAATCGGCTGAAATCCCATTTCGGTTAACAAGCCATTAACAGGTCCGCTCAGCGAGAACAATTCAATGACGACTCCGCCAAGCACGGTCCATGACAGAAAGAACGGAAGGAAGATAGCAGATTGAATGAAACGTGAGAACCATTTTCTTGTCACTTCATTTAGCAATAACGCAAGAATAAGAGGAACAAGCAAAAACAGGATCATTTTGAAAATCGCAATAATGATCGTATTCCAAAGCACTTGACCAAAATCCGGCAACGCAAATACGTAACGGAAATTGTCAAAGCCTACGAATTCAGATTTAAAAAAACCGGATAATGGTTCAAATTGTTGAAAAGCCATCACTAGGCCAGCCATAGGACCGTATGCATAGATTAAAGTAGCGATAACACCGGGCAGTAACATCAAATGTAGTACATATTCTTTTTTCAGCGTTCTCATAGATGACCCTCCTAACCAGCTGCTAATTTTAAAGCGGGAGGAGTTGTCGACTCCTCGACTCGTCTCTCCCGCTTTTGATTGATTTAAGATTTAATTTTTCGCTTGCTCACCGTACCATGCATTAACTTCTGCTGTAATATCATCGCCGCCTAGCGATTTCCAGCTTGAAACGAACTTATCAAATTCATCAATGGAAGCGCCCATAATGATTTTTGTAAAGGATTCCTGCATAAGCTTATCAAGCTGAGCACCTTTTTCTACTTGTGTTTTTGTAGGAAGGCCATAGAACTCATTGTTTACAAACGCTCCGCTTTCTTTAATTTTACGCGTTGTTCCCCAGCCGCCATCTTTTGCTGCACGGCTGTAATATTGACCCCAATTGACGCCTTTGGAAGCATCTTTTGTATTGCCTGCGAGGAAATCGGTTCCTGCTTTGAATACATCCGCTACATTCTTGTAGTTCTCGTCATCCAGCGTAATTTCAGTTTGTTTAGCGTCGAGCGCTTTGTTCACTTCTGTATAGATGGTTTCAATTTGAGCCGGGTTGTAGATACGTGGATTAAACCAGTTGTATACATAACCATTCTCGGCTTTGTTTTTCTCTAAATATTGCTTGTTGCCCATTTCGATATAGAAGTTGATCATTTTAATTGCAGCTTCTGGATTTTTCGCTTTTTTGTTTACAGCGAAAACCTTGCCAGCACGAATTTTCGGAACGAGTGATTTTGCTGGACCGTCCAGCCCTGGAATTTGAACAGCAATCCATTCAGCCTTTGGATCTTTGTCAATATTTAAATTAAGCGGCCAGTTCGGGTACCACCATTCTCCGTAGGAAATACCTACCTTGCCCGAAGTAAGATCTTCTACTGCTTTATTCTCATCCTTCAGCGCAAACTCCTTATTGAGAATGCCATTTTGGTACCAAGACTGCAGCTTGCTAAGCGCCGTTTTCACCTCAGGTTGAATAAGGCCCGGTATTAGTTTATCTTCACCATTTTTGATCCAAGCCGTCTGAGCATCACCAATGGATGGGTAAGCTCCGAATCCGTTAAACAATCCTCTTACATCAAAGCCCCAGAAAAACAACGTTTTCTGCAATGAAATACCATAAGTATCATTTTGCTTGTTTTGATCCGGATCGTTTTTCACAAATGCTTCTGCAACCTTCTCCAGCTCATCGATTGTCGTAGGCGCTTGCAAGTTCAAATTATCCAGCCAATCCTTCCGAATCCAAAGCAGCTGTGTAGACAGGAATGGATCTTCAAAAGCTGGAATGGCCAGCTGTTTGCCGTCTGCGTTATAAGTCTTCATTGCAAAGCCGCCATCAGACTCCATATATTTCTTAAGTGTAGGAGATGCATATTGCTCATATGCTTCTGTCAGATCAGCGAGCATATCTTGCTTTTTCAGCTTTTCGAAGTTTTTCGGGTCCAGCTCCAAAATATCAGGCAGGTCGCCCGATGCCATCGCAAGTGAGAACTTTTGTTCAAATTGGCTGGAAGGCACGGTCCATTTATATTTCACTTCAATGTTCATCATCTCTTTTAAATCTTTAAAGTAAGCATTTTGATCTGGTGTAATTCCTTTTGGCGTTCTTGAATCCTCAGGCGGATTAAATCCAAGCACTTCTGTAACCGTAACCGGTTCAGCGTATTTACCGAATGGATCTGGCGGAGTGGCTTCAGTCTGGTTGTTCTCTGTTGACGGTTTAGATGTGGATGTGTTTCCTTTGTCATTTCCTTGGCTGGAGCATGCTGTAATGGCTGAAGCAGACAGCGATAACAACAAAATCATCTTCATTGTTTTATAATTTTTCATATGGAACACTTCCCCCTTTTGATAATGTTAGTAGCCCTGATCCCTGTGTTTATTATATTTCGAGAGGGAAAGCGGTTTCAATTTCACTTTTTTTACATCGCTTTTGAATTTTTTACTTATTGCGAATTTCGATACTCTTGAGGTGAAAGACCCGTCATTTTTTTGAAAAAAGTCGTAAAATACGAAGCCGAGTCAAAACCCGCCTTACTCGCAATTTCATTTAATTTCAAGGAAGTATTCATCATCAGATCGATGGCAACGGTCATTTTTGTAGATTGAATGTACTCTAATAGATTATGTCCTGTGATCTGCTTATAATAGCGAGACAAATAGGATGGATTAAAATGCACCTCGTCCGCAATAGCCGTTAGAGACACATCCTTGGACAGATTGTTATGAACATATTGATGAATTTGTTCGATAAGCAATTGTTTAAATTCTTCTTGCTTCATCTCTCCGCTCATATCGGTTTCACAAGCATTCGATTTTTCGTAATCAACAATAACCATTTTTTGGCCAAATGCCGCTCTTTTCTGAATCATTGCACGAACAGCTTCCACCTGATGATGGAGCGTATCCCACTTTCCTAACAAATTCCCAGAAATGCCGAATGAAACCGAAGCCGAGAGAACCTCAACGCATTCATTCTGTACAAGCTCAAGAATGCCTTTCATATAGGATGCGATGCCTTGCTCCTTCGTATTCTCATCTGGCTGATTCCCTAGAAAACGTCCCAATAATTCCTCATCCGCTTGAAGAATCCATAGAAGTGAGCTGCCATTGTAGATAGCTTTCTCTCTCGCTATGGAAGCCGGCAAATGATTGTCAAAAATCCGCTGCACCGATTCCAGCACCTTTAAATTTTGAACCTCAAGCCGATCCACTTGTCCTACCAGGAAGAATGCGGGGCGCTCAGCAGCAATGCCAAATTCCACTTCTGCATAAATGGACTCCGTCAATAGAGAAGGAAGCGGCTCTCCGCCAAGCATAGCTTCCATCATTTCTTTTTTGAGATAAGGCTCGGCGATTTGAATATGCCTTTGCGCCTTCTCCTGCTGCAGCTTAACGCTTTTCTCTTCTTCCAGCTTGCCTATTACCTCTTTTACCGCTTGGAAAATAGGCTCAATGCCTTCTGTTTTCAAAATATAGTTTTCTACGTTTTTCTTTAACGCTTCGTATACGTAATCAAATTCGCTATACCCTGTAAGAAAAATGACTCGGCATGCGGGCCAATAATATACCATCTCATCCACCAATTGCAGGCCATTCTTCTGAGGCATACGAATATCGCTGATCAAAATATCCAGTTTCGTTTTTTTTGCTATTTCAAGCGCCTCACCAGAGGAATAGGCTTTGCATATATCCAGCTCAAAGTCTTTGTTTCCCTGAAAAAGCTGCACTAGGCCATTCACAATGACAGGCTCGTCATCTACTATTAACAATCGGTACATTATTGTGCCCCCTTATTCTCAAGATGTATGATAAGCTCCACTTTTAATCCGCCGTATTGGCTTCGGGAGACAAATAAGCCGCTGTCCGTTCCATAAATTAATTTTAGCCGATTGCTGACGTTAATTAATCCCGTTTTCTCAATCTGCTTCGTTTTGACTGCAAGCTGCTCCTGCAACTGCTCCATTTTATCATCTGTTAATAAACTGCCGTTGTCCTCTACGGTGATGCGTACGATATCATCCTGATARCTGGCTCCAATATAGACAACTCCGTTCATCGTACCATCTTCAAAGGCATGATCAAATACATTCTCTACGATCGGCTGAATGATAAGTCTTGGAACGTAAACGGTATGCAATTGATCTGAAATCTCCGTGTATTCATACGAAATACGGTTGGAAAAGCGAATACATTGAATCTCGCAATAATCGAGCGCATGCTGAAATTCCTTATTAAGCAGCACTTCATCAGAACCGCTTCTTGTAATGTATTGATAATAGCTTCCCAGCTTTTGGGAGAGCTCTGCCGCACTATCCGAATCGCCTACTTTACACATCATATAAATATTAAAAAAGCTGTTGTATAAAAAATGAGGGTTAATTTGAGATTGCAGCTGCTTTAATTCCGAGTGCTGCAGCGCTATCTTTTGTTCATAGTTTTCCTTTATGGAAACCTTCAAGCGATGTGCCATCCGATTAAAGCTTTGAAATAAATAATGAAATTCATCCTTTGTCTTGGATTCGATAACTAAGTTCAGATTATCTGTTTCTATCATACGAAACGCCTTGCCTAGATTGGACAATGGGCGATGGATCATGACGTTAACGGAGAATGAATAAAGCAAAAGAATGATAATGGTAATGCTGAACAGCAGATAATACAGCGTATAAAACTGGCTTAATGATCTAGTGATCTCGTTCTGATTCACATACATAATTAATGACAGATTTAAAGAGCTTACAAAATTATGGATAACAAAATAACGGATGCCGTTTACCTTCTCCATTTTGGACATATTGTCATCTTGCTCATTAGGTAATTTAACCAGCTGCTGCTGTACAGAAATAGCTTGCTCATCTTGCGTCGTCGCAAACACACTCCCCAAACCATCACTCCCAAGCAAAACCTCTGACTCCTGATAAAGGGTAGTAATGGTATGCAGCTCTTCGAGCAGCTTCACTTTAGAGATTTCGATATACGACCAAATGCCATCATTATTTGCCGTCTCAATAAAGAAGATCCGATCACCATCCAGGTAAAAAGAGGGCTTGATTGCAACGCCTATAAGCTTAGAAATAAGCTCGTATTCATCATTTGGCGTGTTGGTAACGCCATTCGAAATCGAGATGGTTTTCCCCTCTGAAGCAATATAAACGCCTGCATTAAGTACGTACTCGCTCGAATTCATAAGAAAGCTCAATCGATCCTTCACTTGCTCAATGAGTCTAACCTCATCATATTTCCCAAGGCTTCCTCCCCTGAAGCTTAGCTTTTGCAAATCTTCACCGTTAATAAAGCCTAATTGCTGATTGCGAATAAAATACATTTCCTTGTCCAGCTGCTTCGCGTAAAAGGAAGCTCCCGCTTCGGCGGAATCCAGCATTGTATTTTTCGAAAACGACATGCCTTTGTAATTGACCCAAATATTCATCGAAATGAGGGGAACAAGAAACACGATAAATACGATGACAATTTTCTGATAGACGAACCACTTCGCTTTGCCGGCAGCCTGCAATTTCATAGGATATCCCCTTCTTCACCATCTAGGAAAACTTCTCGATGCTAATTAATATAACCAGAATAACAGAGACTCTGATCAGATTGTTCAACTTATTAACAGAGGGCTTTTGCCGTTAACATTCATAAAGGAATCATACCAAGATTTTATTTAGACGCAATAGATAGTTCAACCATGCGAGCCATCTTTTGAATTTAAATGCTATAGTTCACGCCAATTTTTGGCGTACAACAAATAAAAACCCGAGCTTTTATGGTCGGGTTTTTCCATGGTAGAGGCGCGGGCTTCTGGTTCCTCTTATTCTAAGGTAACACTGTAATTAACAAAAAAAGGTTAGCACATCAATTGATATGCTAACCTTTCTCTATAGCGCTTCAAGAGCACACGACTCAGTAACTTTTCCATAATTTACATTTAATAAGCCCAATTCCCTTGACGAAAGACAGGCTCGATTGTGCCGTCAGGCAGTTCTCCATCAATATCGAGATCGGCGCAACCAATCATGAAGTCAACATGTGTAAGGCTTACGTTAGCGCCTCGCTCCAGTAGTTCCTCTTTGGAGAGCTTCGTTCCACCTTCCAGGTTGACAGGATAAGCACTTCCCAGTGCAAAATGACAGGAAGCATTCTCGTCAATGCCTGTATTATAAAATACTCTATTCAAGTTCGATATTGGCGAATCATGTTGCACTAATGCCATCTCTCCGAGATAGGATGCACCTTCATCCGTTTCGAGCAATGAAGTTAAATGTTCAAGTCCCGATTCGGCATCATAAGCCACCACTTTGCCGTCTTTGAACGTAAACGTGATTCCTTCAACTAACCTGCCGTTCAAATTGAGAGGCAATGTGCTTTTTACCGTGCCGTTCACACCGGTACGATGAGGCATGGTGTACACTTCTTCAGTTGGCATATTCGCAACAAAATAAACACCTTTCTCATTTTCCCCGCCGCCGCCACGCCAAATATGTCCTTCAGGCAGTTGTACTCGCAGATCCGTTCCCGGCGCGCGATAATGCAGACTCTTATAGCGTTTCGCATTAAGAAGGTCCTGGCTTGTTTTCAAATGATTAATGTGCTCACGCCAAGCGGCAATAGGATCATCTGTATTTACTCGCACCATGTGGAAAATAGCTTCCCACATCGCATCCACACGCTGCTCCTCCGGAAGATCGGCATACACTTTATCCGCCCACGCGCGAGTTGGCGCCTTGATCAGCGACCAGCTAATTTTGCTGTTCCGCGTATACTTTGAATATTCTTCTCGCGCGACAGCCGCGGACTTGACCGCAGCCGATACTTTTGCAGAATCGATGCCGCGAAACAGCTCTGGATTAGGCACTTTAATATGCAGTATAGCTCCGCCCTCTTCAGCAAAATGCACCATACTGTCGGCAAGCCACTGTGGATAATAGTCGAAGGAATCATCTGATGCCTTCTCATACCGAACGCGAGTAATCGCATCGTCATCCCACTCTACAATGACATATTTGGCTCCTGCCTCATAAGCTTTTGCTACAATTAATCGGGTTAGTTCAGCCGTTTCAATCGGAGCATGTACGATAAGCACTTGCCCCACTTGAACGTTCACACCAACCTTAACGACTAATTCAGCATATTTGTTCAACATGAACTCAAACTTCTCCATTCACCAAAACCCCCTTGTTACTCGACTTCTTCCAATGCAATTTCTTTTTCCATTATAAAATCATCCATCACAAAACCATTACCTATATCAGCCACCTGAGTACGAACTGATTTAAACCCTTTTTTCTCATACACAGCAATCGTTGTATCATTATAACGATTTACCGTGAGCCATATCATACCTAACCCTCGATCTTTGCATATCGCTTCCAAGAACGCCATAGCTTGACTTGCATAACCTTTTCCGCGATGCTCTTTGCGTATATAAAACTTGCTTAAAAACAACTTGTCTTCTTCTTGTTTTATCCCCAAGTAGCCGATATTATGGCCATGTATATTCATGAAAAAATATTCATAACCTTGATTTTCAATTTGATTCGTAATCGCATGATCCGATTGGAATTTATCCACCATATAATCAATTTGTTCTTTTGTTATAATGCTTACAAAATATTCATTCCAAATTTCCGATGCCAATTGCGCTAAAGCCGAGACTTCTTCCACAGTCTCTACCTTTGGAAAAACGAGCTCCATAACGTTTACAAACCACCTTTTCAAATGCAAGTCATAATTAATAAATTATCACATTCATCTGAATTTTTCTATTAACCGAATATTTATGTGAAGCCCTACATGAATAATTGTCAATAAAACGAGGGGGGATGGACTATTGTGTCTTAGATCTACTTAACATTTTTTCTTTTTTTAATATTGTCTGTTCATATCTTGCAATTTTATCATCCATGCGTTCCAATCCTTTTTTCATCTCTTCCATTTTTCGGGCTAGCAGTTTATGCTGCTCGATTAAAAGCTCTTTCCTAGCTCCAATGGTTTCATCACCCTGTTGATACAACGCAACATATTCAATCAAAATCTCAATAGGAAGACCTACACCACGCATGCATTTGATATATTCAACCCATCTGCAGTCTTCCTCCGTATAATCCCTGATTCCGCTTTTATTGCGGTTCACCCGTGGAATAAGCCCGACCCGTTCATAATAGCGGAGAGTGTCCGGTGATAAATCAAATTTCGCGCTTGCTTCGGCTATCAACATGCAGATTTCACTCCCTAATTTAAGATCAAGAACGCCCGAAAAAATCGATCGGGCGTTCTTGTTGTTCCTTATATTAAATACTCATTACATCGTAATAGGCCCAACGACTGGATGTGGAACATAAGGCTCTTCCAGCGATGCAATTTCTTCTGGTGTTAGCTTAATGGAAACAGCAGCTGCTGCATCTTCGAGATGGGACATTTTTGTAGCGCCAATAATTGGTGCGGTTACAGGATCTTTATGTAATATCCAAGCTAATGCAATTTGAGCACGGGGAACGCCATGTTTTTCGGCAATGGCTGCAACTCGCTCTACAATTAATTGGTCAGTATTTGCAGTCGCATCGTATTTAGATTTTTGAACTTGGTCGGTTTCGAAACGATGCGTTGTTTCTGACCAATCACGTGTCAATCTTCCTGATGCGAGCGGGCTGTAAGGAATGACGCCAATTTTTTCTTCCTTACAGAGCGGCAGCATTTCTCTCTCTTCTTCACGGTAGATAAGGTTTAAATGATTTTGCATCGATRCAAACCGAGTCCACCCATTTTTTTCAGCTACATGCAATGCTTTTAGGAACTGCCATGCGTACATGGCTGAAGCGCCAATGTATCTTGCCTTTCCAGCCTTCACAACATCATGTAATGCTTCCATCGTTTCTTCTATGGGTGTATTGTAATCCCAGCGATGAATTTGATAAAGGTCTACATAATCCGTTCCGAGTCGCTTAAGGCTCTTATCTATTTCACTCATGATTGCCTTTCGAGAAAGACCAGCACCGTTTGGGCCTTGCTGCATCCGAAAATGAACCTTTGTCGCCAGGACGATTTCATCTCGATTGGCATAATCCTTTAAAGCTTGACCCACAATTTCTTCGCTTGTTCCGTCTGAATATACGTTCGCAGTATCAAAAAAGTTGATGCCTAAATCCAATGCTTTTTTTATGATTGGACGGCTGCTCGCTTCATCAAGTACCCAAGGATGCACCCACCGCTCCGCTACACCAAAGCTCATACAGCCAAGACATAGCCGAGATACATCCAAGCCTGTATTACCGAGTTTCACATATTCCATTTAATCGTTCCTCACTTTCAAATAGATATTGTTTCCTTCAGCTGTAGTGTACTCCTTGGAGTTAACTCCAAGTCAAGCGATTGTGCACGATAGTAAGTGTTTAGAGCATTTCCTGCATCAGCTTAGACGATAATGGCTTCTTCCAATAGCATAATTGCTTGATCAATATCATTCTTATTCGTATACTTTCCTAGACTAAATCTAATAGCGCCTCGGGCCGCAGTTTCATCGATCTGCATTGCTTTTAATACTGGGGAGATTGTTGTCATACCGGCATGACAGGCTGATCCAGTGGACGCTGCGATTTCGGGAATCTTGTTCAGAATTTCATTAGCATACAAACCTATAAAGCTTATATTCAAGGTGTTAGGCAATCGGTTAGTCGGATGACCATTCAGCTTGATAAGATGACCAAATTTCGCAACCAATCGCTCTAAGAAGTACTCGCTTAATCTACTCATTTCATTGTTATCTTGCATGAGCATTGCCATCTCTGCGGCTTTTCCCAATGCAACGATGTAAGGAACATTTTCTGTTCCTGCGCGCATGCCATGTTCATGACCGGCTCCATGACTATAGGGTTCTATCTTGGTTCCCCTTCGCACATACAATGCCCCAATTCCTTTCGGAGCATATAGTTTATGTCCCGCTATCGTTACCAAGTCGACACCTAATTGATCAACATGAACCGGGATTTTGCCAACGGATTGTGCAGCATCCGTATGGAACAATATGCCATGTTTTTTTGCTATTTCGGCTATTTCACCGAGGGGCTGAATCGTCCCAACTTCATTATTCGCATGCATAACCGAGATTAGAATCGTTCGCTCGTTAATGGCTGATTCAATAGCTTCCGGCAATATGCGGCCAGTTTCATCTACGTTTATATAGGTAACTTCTGCTCCCAAGCGCTCTAGAAATGAACAAGGATTCAAAATGGCTGGATGCTCAACTGTTGTCGTTATGATATGATTACCCTTTTCTTTATGAGCAAAGAATACGCCCTTTAAGGCATGATTATTGGATTCGCTTCCCCCGCTAGTAAAGATCACCTCGTCTGGAAAACAACGGAGTAAAGCAGCAACTTTTATGCGCGCCTCCAAAATAGCTTCCTTTGTCGAAACGGACGCCCAATGACTAGATGAAGGATTGCCGTAGTTTCCTTGCAGATATGGATACATTTCTGCAAGAACTTCTGGAGCGATTGGCGTACTTGCGTTGTAGTCCAAATAAATCTGGTTCATAGCTTTCTCCTTTGCACCCTCGCCTGCAATCATTTGCGGCAGCCTTTCATTTGCTATTGCTCCATCGATTTTCGTTCCATTAACGAATTTACTATCTGTTCAATCTTGATCGTTGCCTCAGCCGTATTTGC
>NZ_JBFRDK010000071.1:0-29428 GCF_052113545.1 Paenibacillus sp. TAF43_2 | reverse complement strand
TTCTTACTTTGTTTGGTATGTTGAAATTTAGTGGGATTATCAAAGAATTTGTCGAGAGAAGGCATTGCGATGAGTAGAAATAGAAATAGAAGTAGAAATTATATAATCGAATTTTTTCTATTAACATTACAGTTAATAGTTATTGTTTTAAGTTTTATTAAAATAGCAAAACAAGACGACTCAGAATCTTGATTTTCAATATGAACCAGTTTCATAATTAATTAATCCTATATATGTCCCCTACCACACGAATCACACGAATCTTGTTCACGAACACATGAAAGAGCCTACAGATTTATCCGAAGGCTTTTCATCTTCACTTATTTCATTGCCATTGCGTTTCAACACTTTAGCTCTTAGGAGTCTTGAAGTGGATTGTTTTGAGAAGCGATAGCAGCAGCTTGTGCTTGTTGTAGTAATTGTTGTGCTGCTTGAATATCTTGTTGTTCTTGTTTCACTTGTTGTTGAGCCTGTAAAACATGTTGAATCTCCGTTTGCAGGAGCTGTTCCGCTTCTAGTAATTCTTGACTCTCTACTTGCATCAATTGATGCGCCACCTGAACCTCTTGCTGTGCTTGCTGCAATTGTTGATTTTCTAGAAAATCAGCAGCATCCTTTTTCACGCTCATTGAATGAACCTCCAATAATTATTGTTATAGTCCTTTATTGCCCAATAATTATAGTGCTCATATTTACATTTTTTATGCTGAAAATGATTTGGGTTTAGGTATTACCTGTCTTTAATAAGGAGCAGTACATCGATTTATAAAATTAATCTAAGGATGTGGTCACTCATGGACTCAGGTCGCTTGATCATATTCTGCGTTAATGGAGTTTCTCTTAATTGGAACTGTAGTTACTAAAATTAAATTAAACAAACAATTACCTAGCAATAACTTCACTCCTTTTAATTACATAATGGCTCAATCACCTGTGAAGTTTCAATAAGAAAAACAAGAAAAAATAGTGAACGTTACTTATGGTGATGATTAAGGTTAGTTTTTCAACACCTGATAATGTAGTAATCGTTAGCAAAAAAATCTTCATTACTCAACGAAAATAAAGAGGGGCTCGCTCAAAAGTAGATCTATCTACGTTTGGAACAACCATTACTTTGTTTGGTTGATGAAGCTTTTCTTTGATTTCACTGCTTCCAACAATGCTCTCCCCCTGCTAGACATATAGCTAACGAACTCAGCAGCTCTTATTTAACCCATTTATAACGGATTAAAATTTTAACGAACTCCAGAGACGTTATTCCGATAAAAATAACGCTTAACACCCTCTTCAGCAAGCTATAACGTCTATACGGTTCGTTAAAACTTCAGAAAGGCAGTTTTATGCTAAATAAGCAGAATACAGTTCGTTAGAGATAGATGTGAGCTTAGGATGTTATGCGATTTCGGTGAGATCAGTGAGACGAATGATTGGAGTGAATCCGGGCGTGATTGCCGTCAGGGCTGGATAAAAGGGTTGGAAAAAGAATAACCAGCAGTTCAGGCAGAGTTCAGTTCCTGCTTCGCAGTTTGCTAAAGTGAATCTAATGCTGGTGAGGCTCTCGCTTACCCATATTCCACTTATACAAGCAGCGATATACCACAATAGGAAATAGCGGTGCAGGCATCCCCCCCCAGCACCGCTATTTTTTAATGTTATCCAGCTTTTTTGTTCAAATCGAGCAACTACTCCAGCGCTCATGACTACTTATGGAACGTCCTCTTTTCATTTATTGTTGAACATTAAACAACTGTTCAACTTTTTTAATTGCTTTATTCAGCAAAATAGAAATTAAATTGGAGGAGTAGCCAAATAAAAATAACATCACGTTTGTACTGCTCAAATCCAAGTTGCTCTCTCCGATATTAAATTAATTCTTTCAGCCAGTGATTCCTTTGTAATTCTCAATCTTTATCCCCCTGTATCTACTGTAGTTCTCATCGGTTTTTAAAAATAGTATGTTATACCTATTTATTACTTTTGTGCATGTCAAACGAATCGAATAATAATACAGGGCTTTAGCCCACTCCACGCACTAGACATCTGCATATGATGGGTTAGAACCTATATTTAAGGAGTGGATAATTTGTATCAACCAAGCAACGTCAGTCCAGTTCAGAGTAATCCTGTTCAAATTCAAACCGTATCGGCCATTGATCCTTATGTAGTAGAAGCCCTCATGCGCTTAACTGGTCGCTGCGTATTACTCGAAACAACGAGGGGAGCAATCGAAGGATCTATCATTGACGTAAAACCGGACCATGTGCTCCTGCAATTACACAGCCGTCAGGCTTGCGTTCGAATCGCTGAAATTGTATGGACAATGCCATTATAAAACGAACAAAGGGGTGCTCCCCTAGTAGGCAAACCTACTTGGCGAGCACCCCTTTTTCTTATGAATGCTGTTACTTTATTTTGTTAGACTCTGCATCGAGCATTCTCAAAAAAAACTGTAATCATCCACTATTCAAATGGTATAATCCCAATAATTAGGTAAAGAAGGTGATGCTCCTGTTTTTCTCCAGCGAATTCAATCCRTGGAAGGCTTTGCTTCATTTATTCATTTCGTTGTTTGATACTACGCTAGCAAAATATCTTTTCTTCGGGCTCATGCTCCTTGTTACAGGTCGTCTATTAATGTTTGTAGCAGCAGCATTTGTAGTATTCCAATCAACAAGAATATACATTATTGATTAGCTCGTGCAACAGCTTTAGCTGCTCCAAACTGCAGACGATATATAACGATTGCAACAACAATTACAATACTTAGTACAACAAAAATATTACTGTACATATACGCTGTTGGATTCGTCACAATCGGATTTAAGTGAAAGGATGATGAACCTTTATCAAGCAATTTGCCAATTAAGCTCATCGCAATGGCACCAGAGATAAAGTTGATCATCGACAACAATCCCATGCCTACACCCGTCTCTTCTTTCGGCAACGTCCGAGATATCGTATTCGACATTGCAATTTGCATGAAGGTTTGTCCAACATTGCCCGCTATGAGAATGAGCGCTATCACGTACGGAGACACTCCAATAAATGTAGATAAAAGCACGAAGCATGAGAAAATTAACAAAGCTGCGATAGAAACGAGTGTAAAGTTGCCGCGTTCGTCAGCCAATTTGCCGCCCCTGCGTCCCATTATCGCTGAGGCAATCGCTGCTGGAAACAGGACAAAACCAATGCTGCTAGGCGATAAATGATTTAATGCTGTTAAAAATTGAGGTGACATAAACGTTAAACTGAAGCTCATCGCTGTCGTTATGAAAGCTATAAACAACCCTATAGAGTAATTTTTGTTGCGAAATAGCCTTGGCTGAATAAAGGGATTGTCCGTAGTCCTAATTCGGATAATAAAGATAACGAGCAGCACAAGCCCTGCTGCGAAGAGTAAGCCGCTGCTCTGCGTAATCGCAAGCAAGAAGAGCGCAACCGCCGCAGCAAGCAAGCCACCGCCAATAAATTCTATTTTCCCCGCAGTGCCTTTCGAATGATCCAAATATTTACGAAAGAAAGGAAGTGTGAGTAACGGAAGCAGCGATATGACAAACAAAAGCCTCCAGTTCCCTACACTTGTAATTAATCCTGCTACTACTGGCCCCATAGCACTTCCTAATGCAAGCCCAATTGCTGAGGTTCCTAGTGCCCTCCCCCTCTTTTCAGGCGAGAAATATCGAATGGGTATAATCATAGCCGTAGCTGGAAGCACCGAGGCGCCAGCTGCTTGCAGAATGCGACCGGCAATAATCATCCAATACTCGGTAGCAAGCAAGCCGATGAGCGAGCCGAGAGCAAACACGATTAGTCCATACGTCAGCAAATCCTTTAAACGATATTTGTCTGCTAGTTTTCCAAACACGATTGATCCAATCGCATATAACACCATATAAGACGTCATCATCCAGCTCACTTGTGAAGGAATCAGATTAAACTCCTCACCGATTGCCGGAAGAGCCACATTAAACATCGTGCCGTTCATTACTGAAAATATTAAAGTAACAACGAGTACTCGCAGCAGCTTGTCCCCATTTTTAAATTCCGAACCAACCATGCCATTCCCTCCAATAATTATCAATTTAATCCTATTAAAAATTTCTTTCATTTTAGTGAGTATCCTCACTATATTATATTACTGAGGATACACACTAATATTAGAGGTGTCAAGATATGAAATAATGATATAGCTGGTATTAGCTAATAACGTATGCGAAGTTTTGCAACTTGAAAACAATCAGCTAAAATAGAAAATAAACAGCTCGGCGATACCGATTGTACGTCGAACAAGGAGGCACTTATGTTTACGCACTCGGACAATCCGGTACCTATAGACATCATTCATGTATTAATGAGGACAACACACTATATTCAAAGAGRATTTGAAACACAATTATCCGCGCTTAACATGCCTTATCAAATTACCGGCCCAAGGCTGCGCCTTCTATCTGTCGTCTACAAAGCCGGGAAAATTCGCATGAATGAACTAGCATCTGAACTAGGCATTAAAGCGCGTACCGTAACCGATTTTGTTGATGCTCTGGAACGGGATAAGCTACTTATCCGAATCCCTGATCCGACTGATCGTCGAGCTACGCTGTTGGAGCTCACCGAACTCGCGCAAGCGAATATAAGTCAAGTTCTAGCATTTCAAGCCGAAATTGCAGAGCAATTATTAGGCAACTTCTCCACTGAGCAGCGTCAACAATTTTTTGACCTTTTATTGCAGCTCATTAAAAATAAAGATATCTCTAATCCTTCTGCACACGTTTTAAAATAAAGCATATCCCATATGCTGAATTCCTAATAAATGTCCAAATTCTCCATCACAAAAGGCTCTCATAGGCTAGTGACATATATAAAATGTCTCTATGACAAACACCCAATCAAAGAGCAAAAGTGGAGCATAACCTATAGAATCTTCAATTCAAAGGAGGTGCTATGAAAAATGTCCGGTCACGTTGGCGGTGCTTTCACTAACACTGGTACGATTCTGGTCCTTTTCATTTTGCTCGTTATTATCGCTTGCACTTGTGGTGCATTCGGCGGTTACGGCAGATAACCCTCTAAACGCTGAGCTGCTATATTATCCTCAAACACTTCCTCCGAAGACCTACTCGATAGGTCTTCTTTTTTCTCCGTTGAATTCATTTTATATTCGAAATTATCCGTTTTAACACAGTATTGTAAACCTCATCCTATCCGCAATTGCATGCTGTATTGTATGATGGTTTCAAATGACTAGAAATGGAGACACATCATGAGATCATTGTTAGCCGCATTACTCACCCTCACGCTTATCCTCACAGGATGCGGACAATTCATTATCAGTTCTGATTCAAAGCCGGCTCCCACTGCTTCAGAGTATGGGATGACGATTCATTTGCCTGCTGATCGTTATCCAGAGACGATGGCGCATATTGCAGCAGCCATTCGTGCAGGTGCTTCCGCGGTTTGTACGATCGATCGAGATGGCGCTAACGCTAATCGTGAAGCCTCATTACGGGGTATTCCAACCAAAAAGGGCTATGATCGAGATGAATGGCCGATGGCCATGTGCAAAGAAGGCGGTGCTGGTGCGGATATCGCTTATGTTTCTCCTAAGGATAATCGCGGCGCTGGTTCGTGGATTGGAAATCTTTTGACTGATTTAAAGGACGGAACGCGTGTATTATTCGTTGTTGATGAAGCGATGGAGCAGCCGAAGCCAACAGAAGAGACCGTTTATTATGCCAATTGTGCAGCTGCTAAAGCAGCTGGTGCCGCGCCTTTACATAAAGGAGACCCCGGATACTCATTGAAACTAGATCGTGATAAAGATGGGATAGCATGCAGCTAACCCATCCTCGAAATGCTTCGTGCAGCTGATCATAGATATTCCTTCTCACGAAGTCGATTTTTGATTGCTTGGCTTAATTGTCAGCAATGCCAGTATGGAGCAAAGCAATGCAAATCCCGCAAACAAATAAAATAGCAATGCTTCGTTTTTGAGTAGTACTGATGCGATCAACGGACCTACGGCTACGCCTATAAAACGTGTGCTGCTATACAGCGAGGTAATGGTGCCTCGCTGTTTTTTCTCTATTCCTTCCGTTATTAAAGCGTCCAAGCTCGGCAAGGCTAAGCCAATACCAGCTCCGCTTATGAACATAAAGGTAATTAGAAAAAATATCCCTTTCGTATTAATGATTCCACAAACCAGCATCATCCCCGCAAGTACAGCAGTGCCAATGACAATAAACCACTTCATTTTCGCTTTGTTTTCCCCTACAATTTTTCCAGTGATGAACGAAGCAAGGCATATGGCGCTTAAAGGAATGGCAAGCAGCAATCCTTTCCAGATGCCTTCGATTTTGTAATGGTCCTCTAAGACCGATGACAAGTAATATAGAAATCCGAACATAATGAACATTGCAAGACCACCAATGGCAAAAGTTGCATAAAGCCAGTGACCCTTCTCAGCGAGAATCGATTTAATGGATTGAAAAAACTTCTTTATACTGCTCTCTTCTTTTTTCTTTTGCTTTGATTTAGGCTCCTTTACGAGGAAAATAACCCCAATAATTGAAATTAAAGATATGAACGGAATAACAGCAAGCGGCAAGTACCATATAACAAGGGCAAGCGCCGAACCTAATACCGGACTGAGCACTTTTCCAAATGTATTGGAGGTTTCAATCATCCCGAGCCCACTGCTTACTTCCTCCTCGCTTTCGAACATGTCACCGACTAACGGAAGCACAATTGGAAAAGCACCTGCAGCCCCAATCCCTTGTATAAATCGACCTGCCAAAATGACCGCATAAACGTGGGAATGCATCAACCATGCTGCTAAGCCTGATATCAGTCCTCCGATCGCTGCTATGGACAAGCCTATAATAATGACTATTTTCCGTCCGAAACGATCTGACAGATACCCAGCGATTGGAATACAAATAATCGAGACTGCAGCATAAACCGTTATGATTAAGCTCGACTGCACAGAAGAGATATTCAGTTTTTTCTTCATTAAGGGCAATACGGGAATCAACATTGAGTTAGCGAGCGTCATAATTAATGGAATGGATGCTAAAGCTGCTAAGTCCCACTTTTTTTTCACAGATGTACTCCTTTCTTATTTTGAATAGTTTGACGTATCTGGGTTCATTTTTAATGCCGAAGATGCAAGGTTTTTAAAGGCTCTTCTGCAGGCCCCTCCATCACATCGCCATTAATCGCAAATCTAGAGCCATGACAAGGACAATCCCATGTGCGATCCCCATTATTCCATTCCACTTCACAGCCCATATGTGTGCAGGTTGTGTCTACGAGAAATAATTTTCCATCTTCTGATTTGTAAGCTCCTGCTCTTTTTCCATGCAAAAGCACGACACTGCCTTCATCCAGTGCCAAATCCTCCGGACGCTTATGTGCCATTTCGAGTTTGCCCGCGATAAGATGCTTCGCCACATCTGCGTTATCTACAATAAGATTCGCGATCGTTCCGAACGACATCGAGCGTGAAGGCGCATAAAGCTCCTCATATGCATTATCCTTCTTCAAAATTAAATCTCTAATAAGCAAAGCGGCGGCTGTTCCATTCGTCATGCCCCATTTACGATAGCCTGTCGCAACAAAAACATTAGTGGAAGATTCCGTTATTCGTCCAATATATGGAATTTTGTCGCCAGTAACAAGATCCTGGGCCGACCAACGATACGCAATTTCCTTTACCCGAAAATGCTGCTCCGCGTATCTTTTCAGCTCCTCATAATAATTAATTGTACAGATCCCTTGGCCTGTTTTATGGCTTTGACCGCCAATGAGAAGCAGCCTTGTGTTTTTCGACGTTTCTACATAGCGAATGGAGCGCTTCGGGTCCTCAGCGCTTATGTACATGCCGCCTTTAATGTCATCCTCAACATGAATGCCGAGTACATAAGAACGATCTGCATGCATTCTTGAGAAATAAAATCCATGCCCATCAAAGAATGGAAAATGAGTACAAGAAACGACATGCTTGCATTTGATACGGTGCCCTTTGCTTGTAATCACTTCCGGCAATGGACCTGTTTCTACATCAATAGCTGTCGTTTTCTCATAAATAAATCCACCTGCTTCCACGAACTTCCGCACAAGCTCATACAAATATTGCAATGGATGAAACTGCGCTTGATTCTGCATGATGACAGCCGCTTTGACTGGTATCTGCAAAGGAATTTGATCGGTGAAAGAGCCAGGAATGCCGAGCGACGAATAAGCAGACATCTCGTTCTCAAGCTTAGTTATGTATGCCTCTGRATCGGTATAAACATACGCATCCTGTACGGAATACCCGCATTCCATTTTATGCAGCTTGATCGTTTCCTTAATGAATTGAAGGGCGTCATTGTTCGCTTTGTAATATAATGCTGCCTTTTCCGCTCCAGCTTTCTGCATAAGTTCATCATAAATAAGATCATGCTGCGCTGTTATCTTCGCAGTTGTATGCGCCGTTGTTCCATTAAGAAGCTGACCCGCTTCTATGAGGGCAACTTTAAACCCTTCCTGAGCTAATAAATAAGCAGCTGTTACACCCGAAATCCCGCCGCCAACGACAGCAATATCGACTTCTATATTTTCTTCAAGTATGGCGTATGAAGATTGCCGACTCGACGTTTCTGACCAATAAGACTCCGGAAATTTGGGTAAATCATACGTTTTCTCCATGACCATCACCTCCTAGAAATAATGCACCTTAATTTGTACCAATTGCTATTATTTCATTCCAAAAATAAAGATCTGCTTAAGCCAAAAGCATAACCAATAGTCATTTGGACAGTTTATACAAGAGAATGATGAAAAAGGAGGCGTTTTACGTTGGAGAGCTCATTCGAGCATTCTTTTGTGCCGATAACGACTTCTGCTAGTGGAAATGGACTTGCTTATCGGCCTGATGTTTATTGTTACTCAATCCAATTCGTCAATATTTGTTTTGTTGGTGATCCAAAGAAACCAGAAGCTGGATGGGTCCTTATTGATGCAGGCATGCCAGGATCCGCCCATAAAATCATTAAAGAAGCAGAGGAACGCTTTGATTCCGCTCCTCAAGCGATTCTGCTTACTCATGGCCATTTCGATCATGTCGGTGCCATTATTGAATTGATTGAACACTGGAATGTGCCCGTGTACGCGCACAAGCTGGAGCTGCCCTATTTGACCGGAGAATCCGATTATCCGCCCGCGGACTCCTCTGTACATGGCGGTCTCTTGTCTGAGCTTTCTACCTTCTTCCCCCATAAAGGAATTCACCTCGACGACAAAGTTCATCCCTTTCCAACAGACGGCAGCCTGCCGGGAATGCCCGGCTGGAAGTATATTCATACGCCGGGGCATACACCAGGACATACTTCATTTTTCCGTCCTGAGGATGGCACTTTGATTGCTGGTGACGCATTTGCAACAGTTAAGCAGGAATCGCTATATAAGGTCATCACACAGGAGCAGGAAATTAGCGGTCCCCCTAAATACTTTACGACGAATTGGAAAGCCGCCGAGCAATCCGTTAGAAATCTCAAAGATCTGAATCCGAATTTGGCGATTACCGGTCACGGGGAACCGATGTTTGGCGCAACCTTGTCTGATAATCTCAAGCTCCTTACGAAAAAATTTAAAGAAATTGCGGTTCCGGAGCATGGACGTTTTGTTCCAGACAATAACCAGATACATTAGTCAGTTTACTTAAAAATAGGACGGAGCAGCTGCTTAATCTGCTCCGTCCTATTTCTGTTTCTACCTACAGTGCATCTTACAATCTTGTCACCTTTAATGTCACTCTAATCGATGGCTGCCTATCGTTTTTTTCTTTATGATAGGAAATAGATTATTAAACATCAGAGGAGGCAACCACTTATGAATCAATGGTTAAAAACGATAAGAACTGTCGCTGCTGTCATAATAGTTGTGATTTTCACAGGGAAAGATTCCTTTTAAAATAACATCCAAACCATTTTATATTCAAAGTAAAGATTAGGAGTGTATGCTGCTTGAACCCCATTTCTGGAAACAAACGAATTGAAACGCTTGATTATTTGCGAGGTTTTGCTTTAATTGGCATTCTGCTTGTCAATATTTTGCCCCTTCTTAACGTAGCGCCAGCTGAAGCGGGGACTGCTAATTGGTATATGTCTCGTTTTCTAGATTTAATGGTAGAATCGCGTTTCTATGTCATATTCACCTTTTTATTCGGCGTAGGCTTTTATTTATTTCTATCTAGAGCGATCGAGAAAGGCAATAACGGCTACCTTTTATTTATTCGACGGCTTATTTTTTTGCTAGCCGTAGGATTTGTTCATCAGAAATTTCATCCTGGAGAGGCCTTGTTTCTTTACGCAATTGCCGGCTTTATCCTTCTTCCTTTCTACAAGCTTAAACCAAAAATCAATTTGATTATCGCTTTATCGCTTATACTTCCTGCCGCCTTTCTAGGAGGCAAACTATTGCTTATTCTACCTTTGTTTCTGCTTGGGCTTGCAGCTGGACAATATAAGGTGTTTCAACGTCTTGCAGAGTCAAATTCTGCGATCCGCAAGCTGCATTGGATCTCTTTTGCAATGGCCGCTATTGGTGTCTTTATCCAGTACCGTATATTACCCGAGCAAAATTTTATGGTCATTGAAGAAGGCAGCTCTTCATCTGAAATGATAGCCATGCAAATTTACCAAGGAGCAGCCGCTTTTATAGGCCTGCTTGTCGCTTTATTTTATGTAACTACTCTCGTTCGGGCTGTTCAGCATCCCTTTATTCGTACGCTGCTCAAACCCTTACATGCCTATGGCCAAATGGCTTTAACCAACTATTTAGAGCAAACGATTATCGTGCTTTTGGCGGCAGCATTTTTTAATTTAAATGGCATGCTTAGCCCTATTCAAACGACACTGCTTTGCATCGGCATTTATATTATCCAAATGTTATTCAGTATGATCTGGCTCTCTTTTTTCAAAATGGGACCGATGGAGTGGATTTGGAGAATGGCAACCTATTGGACGTTTCCTGCCATTCGTAATGAGCGCTATTGTAAACAAACCGACAAACATTTTTAAGGCTGCGTTAAGGTTCATTTTTTATACTTAGAGACATCAACCCCACTGTTGATATATAGATCTAGGACACCGGCCCGCAGCGATGCGGGTCATTTTTTTGTTTGTTTTGGGCCGTTTGATTTCATACAGCAGCCTCTTTGTCCCTTCAATTTTTGGAACCATATCACCCATAAAAACGTTATTACCGAATATACTCTCAAGAAGTAACTGCTTGCGAAGGAGGTTTTGCCCCGGCAAAACCTAAGCTTTAGGAGGCGATTAATGATGGAAACGTTCGGCAGAGGCTGTCTTTACATTATTCTCGGTGTCTTGATCGTGATGGTGCTCGCTGTTATTGTTGGCGGTACAATTACCATTCCGTGGTACATTTTTATCCCCCTTGTCGTACTCGCTTTTTGGGCTGCATCCAAGAAAGGCAAATAAACTGCTCATTCCATAGCATGATTTCCAAACTGCTCCACAACAAGAGAAGCCAACGGATGATCCGCTGGCTTTTCGCTTATTTTGTAGAGGATGGCAGAAGCTTAAATCGCTTAACTAACTGCCTGCTTTCACCTGCGACAGCAATATGACTCGCGCAGCTGGCTCCCAACTAGCGGTTAACCCAAGCTCTGCGGACAGATCCCGTATTTGGACATAACCTGTTGCTTCGGACAAAATCGAGTCGAGCTCTTTGCCGTTTACGGTAACCTTTTTCCCTGTCCAATCAATCTTCGCTCCAAGCGCTTCACCAAGCAGCCTTGCCGGTACCCAAGTTGTACCCTTGAGCAAGTAGCCATCTGAAATAACCTCTCCCTTGTACAAAACGACAACAAGCTCTGCATCCTTCAGCTTCTCTGGCTTAGGCAGCGGCGTGCTGCCTAAAACATCATATTTTTTCAACCCATACTGCGAAATAATGGCTTTTAATTTGGCTGGATAAGCCGGATCTGTCGCATAGCCGCATGCGTACAGCATGTCAGCTTGCTGTTCTGGCGTCACTGCCTTGCGAACACGCTCATAACGCGAAGTAGCAAGCAGCAAATCCAGATCCTTATAAAAATGATAGACGCTCTCATAGGCTCGGAAAGCAGCGCGAGTACTCTCGCTTCGGCCATCGACGACCTCCCATGTTCCTTTAACGACCGCTTCTCCGTGCCAATATGCATTCGTCTGTCCACTGCCCACCTTGATTCCGCCTAAGTTGTACCACGGGTGAATAACACCGCCGGTTTCGAGTACATTTTGCGCTAAACGTACAGATGGAAACATCGTTGATCCTTCTCGCTTTATTCTTATAACCGTCGGAGCTAATTGTTCAATAAATTGTTGTTTCGTCAGCTGTGCCATCGTCTGTCTCCTTTCTGYTGTCCACTTTGGCTTGCCATCTATTACCCTGTCCTTATCTTTGTATGCTGTGAAAGAGCAAGTGGCAATGGACAAAGTGGTATGAAAGGTCGTCTCTACCACTATGTTTTTTTGTATTTTAAATATAAAAGGGCCGCATCCTCAGATTATTCATTCTGATGGAGCGGCCTTTTCTGTATGAATTGAATACTATAGGAGCCCATAAAAGCGGCGCGTATTGACTAGCATTATTTCCGCAACCTGCTCAGCTGGCAGCTGCTTTATTTTCGCAATATGCTTTGCTGCATCTGCAGCCATTGCAGGCCGCGTCGTCTGACCCGCATAGATCCCCTCGAACGGCCATGGCCCATCCGTCTCCACCATCAGCAGCTCAATGGGATAATCCCTTACAAGCTGCTGTATTTCTACCTCGTAAGCGACGTCTGGCGTTATCGACACCATATAGCCATTTGCCGCCATTCGGCGAATAACCTCAGCATCGCCCTTGAACCAATGAAAATGCGCTCTGCGAACACCATGCCGCTCCAATATGTCGCAAGCTTTGCCGGCGTCCTCATATACTGCATGCAATACAATCGGACGATCAAGTTCGGCTGCCAGCGCAGCAAAACGATCCAGCAGCTGCAGGTATGGATTCTCATCAAAAACGATATTTTCCCCAGCTTGCTGCGCTTCTGTCCGCGTATAATACGGCAGCCCTACTTCGCCAATTGCAAACCGTTCCCCTGCTTCATGACGCAAACGAATCCAATCGAATAGCTCATCAAGCTCCATATCGGCAGGTATGGGCTGCTCTGGGTGGAAACCATAAGCAGGGTGCACACGTCCTGCGTAACGCAGGGCAATGTCACGGTTCACAATAGACGATTCCAAATGCATAGATACGGCAATCACAGCTGCTACACCTTCTGCGAACGCACGCTCTAGAAGCTCATCACGCTGCTCTGCTTCATACAAATCAATATGAATATGCGCGTCTATGCATGTGCCTTCCTGCTGAGGAAATTCCGAGTACAATTGCCCTTCGTGCGGATCATTGCTTGTTTGTATCGCCATCTATACGTTTCCTTCCTTCGCACCCGTCTTAAGCAGATCATAAATGCGCTGCTTCATCGCATAAAACCGTGGGTCTGTCCATAAAGACTCGTGGCGCGGACGCTCGAATGGCACTTGAAACTCCTCCAGCACCACTGCCGGCGATGGTGACAGCACAATAATCCGATCCGATAGAAACAAAGCCTCTTCAATACTATGGGTAACGAGCAGCACCGATCTTCTGTTCAGCTCCCAGATCGACATAAGCCACTGCTGCATTTGCTGCCGCGTCAAGGCGTCCAGTGCACCAAACGGTTCATCCAGCAGCATGAGATTCTGCGGAGCAAGCAGTGCCCGGAGGAAAGAAACCCGCTGCTGCATTCCTCCAGAGAGCACATGCGGATAAGAATCCGCATATTCCTGCAGCCCGATTCGCTCGAGCCATTCCTTTGTCCTCGCCTTCGCGAGTTTTTTATCAACGCCAGAGATCGTAAGCGACAACTCTATATTGCCGGCAACGGTTTGCCATGGAAGCAACGACGATTGCTGCGGCATATAGGAAATATGTCCGCGTTCGCCCGTCGTTTGCTTGCCATCGATCCATATTTCGCCTTCCGTAGGACGTTCCAAACCGCCGATAATTTGAAACAAGGTTGTTTTACCGCTGCCGGACGGCCCTACAATCGATACGAACTCCCCATCTGCTATTGAAATGGATAATCCGCCAAGCACTTCTTTGCTCATCTGTCCTTTGCCAAACTTCATCCGAATATTTTGCGTTTGAAGCGTCACTGAATGATGCCCAGTACGATTGGCCACTGTCAGCTCACCTCTTTCTCAGGGCGCCAACGTATGACAAGACGCTCCGCTAGCGTTACTAAACCAAATAAAGTCAAGCTCAGCGCAACGATGATAGCAACTGCCGCAAATACACGATCTGGCATAAAACCTTTGGACGAAATAAGCATAAATGAGCCAAGACCCTTGTTTGTACCAAGCCATTCGGCAACAACTGCGCTTAACACACTATATGAGGCCGCAATCTTCAAGCCCGAAAACAAATGAACAATCGCATGAGGAAGCTCTAGTTTCCAAAACAGCTGCCATTTGCGAATACCGATCATTTGCAAATAGTTGCGAAGCTGTGCATCGGTATTCATAAGCCCGCTCAGCATGGCAACCGTGATGGGAAAAAAACATACCATGATGACCAGCAGCGCCTTTGGCAGCATGCCATAGCCTAGCAGCATCGTCAAAATTGGAGCAATCGCTATGATGGGTACGTTTTGCGACAGCACGAGCAGTGGATACACCGCCGATCGAACGCCGGGAATTAAATGCAGCAAAGCGGCGAGCAATAAGCCCACCGCCGATCCTCCTAAAAATCCGATAAGTGTCAGCTGCACTGTCGCTCCCGTATGCATCATTAACCTTGGCCAAATAGCGATAGCACCCTTCACGATTGATATCGGAGAAGGAATGAGCCATTGTTGAAATAATCCAAGCGATGCAGCCGCCTGCCAACAGGCAATCAGCACGATCAGAAGCGCTGCCGGTTTCCATACTTTCGACCAAATCAATTTCTTATTGCCCATCTGGGTATTTCTCCAGCAGCCTGCCCATGGAAGCGCCGTTTGCCGGATTGTAGTAAATTTTAATTTGTGAAATAACGGACGGGCAGCCCATCTCCGCCATGGCCTCACTCATCGACTGAACCACGCTGAGCAGATGGCTCAGCTCACCCTCCATCGTCGTTTCAAGCGGTGCTACACGGTAAGGAACACCTGCCGCTTTAATAATATCAATGGCACGATCTACGTAGGGAATAACGCTCTCGCCGCCTGGTGTTGTCGGTAAAATTTGAATGCTTACTAATGCATTAGCCATCGGATTTCCTTCTCTCTTTGTTGTATGTGAGAGCGGGCTTTCCCGCTCTCCGTATGTTCGAATTGCTTATTGTGGTAAAAATTCGTTCGTAAATGCCTTCTCCGCTTCAAGTTCCTTCTCCAGCAGCTTGTGCTCAAACATCCATGCCGCATAGTTTTCCCATACGCTTAGCTTCTGTTCGCCCCAGCGCGGCGCGTCATCTTGATATTTGGAGCTTAACCATTTTTGGCTGGCGCGCACAAGCTCTGCGTTCAAATCCGGCTCTGCTTTTATTAAAATTTCTGCTGCATCCTCCGCATTGCTGATCGCGTATTGATAGCCTTTGGATACGGCAGCAGTAAACGCTTTGACGGTTTCCGGCTTATCCTTAATCAAACCTTCGTTCGTCACGATTACCGGCGTATAATAATCCAGTTTGTCGCTGTAATCTGTTAAATAAACCATATTGATCTTCTCGCCGCGCAGCTCTGCTTCCACGCCAGTCCATGCGTAGTAAATCCATGCAAAATCAATATCCCGTTTCACTGCCGTAAAGAAGTCGCCGTCGCCGATGCTTATCATATTTACTTTGCTCACATCTGCGCCCTTCTCCTGCATAAGCGATTGAATGACCGCCTCCTCAACAGGAGCGCCCCAGCCACCATACGTTTTCCCTTCAAATTTCTCAGGTGAATCGATTCCCTTTGCAAGCGGAGAAGCAAAACCTGAGGTGTTGTGCTGAATGACAGCAGCGATCGATACGAGCGGCACACCGGCAATTCTCGCCATCGTGACTGACTCCTGATAGCTTACGCCAAACTGTACATTGCCAGAAGCGACCATTTGATCGGCACCGCTTTGTCCTGGTTGAATAATTTCAACATCCAGGCCTTGCTCCTTAAAAAAACCTTTATCTCTAGCTACATAAAGTCCGGTATGATTCGTATTTGGTGTCCAGTCGAGTACAACCTGTACCTTCTCTAGCGGCTTGTCCGCTGTTCCCTCTTGCTCTTTCGGCTGTTCGCCCTTGTTCCCAGCGCCACCGCCGCAGCCTGCCAGCGCCAATACGAACACTAGCATCGCGGCCACGATTTTCCACGACAAATGCCCTGTTTTTTTCTGATTCATGATGTTGTTCCCCTCTCCATGCTTCGATTCTTATAGGCGACGACTCCTCGTAGTATCCGGTTCCATGGCTGCATCATTCTAATCGCAACAAAAAAAAAGCGTCCCCCTAATCCGGAGGACGCCATATCATTGGCTGTGCAGCTGTTTATACAGCAAATGCTTGATCAATTTGATCTCGCCTGCTTGCTAAACAGAGCTTCTGTCCCTACGCTGGCATTATCCAGATCAGGTTTAACGGGTCGGAATTGTATAGAAAATCCCCTCTCAGCCGGCCTAACCAGCTCCCCGGAACATATTCGGTTTCGTCAATACCATTCATTGTATAGCAAAACCCGCATTTAATGCTAGTTTTTTTTGAAAATGATTATCATCAAGCCACGATACTCATCCTCTTACTATATAAGGCAGCCAGAACGTGCAGCTCCTGCACCAGCTGTCATTGCCCTAGATCAACATGCTCATCCAGCCATTCAAGCTTTGCTTCTTCATCAGCCGTCGAACTTTCTAAGTCTGCTGTAGCTTGGGTCTCTGCTGCAGGAGCAAGGCGTCCATATACGAGCAAGTATGCAGCTGCCAGCTCTTTTGACATCTCTTCAGACGTTAGCTGCTCTAGCAGATGGATGTATTCAAGCTGCTCCTGCGGTTTATTATCCGCACGTGTAATCTTCACATAGGTAAAACCGGCCTGCAAATAAAGCTGGCCAACTTGTTCTGCTGAGTACTGTGATGCTGCTTGATGCTGTGCTTGTGCATTAGCAGGATCTAAATATTGCCGAATATTGTCGAAATAATAGCGATTGGCAAAGCACCCGACTAGCCAGCCGCCAGGCTTTAATAGACGAACTAGATTTTTCATGGCTTGCGGTGTCCCGTAAGCATGAGCATCTCCGATTACGATGCCGTCAAGACCTTCAGCAGGCAGCCTCCAATCCTTCGGATCAATCGAGCGGAATACGGTAATTCCCGAAGCTTCTGCTACTCTAGCCGCCAGCTCATTACGCTCAACTCCGTACCATATTGCGGATGGGAATTGCTTTTTCATATGCAAAATCGTAGCTCCGCACCCGCAGCCTATTTCCATAATCGAGCAATTCTCGCGTCTGTACTCATGCGATTCCCGCTCAATTACGGTGCTGAAATCCATTCTAATATACGTTGCAGCACCAGGGTCAAAGCCCCATTTGGACATAAAAACAATAGCATTTTTTCTGAAGTTTTGTACATATTGTTCTGGCTCTGAGCTAAAAGAGACGCTTCCGTAATGATGAATAAACGTATCGCCGCACAGCATCAGCTTATATCCCGCCAGCCGGAGCCGGAGGCTATAGTCATCATCTTCAAAGTTGCCAATTCCGAAAATCTCGTCGAGCGATCCCGTTTTCTCCCATGCCTCTCTCCGCAGCAGAAGGCAGTAGCCAACCAGCTTCACGCGCTCCTCCCATTTTGTTCTGTCAGGGTTGGCATGCAGTGCAGAAGCAAACAGCTCCATTTCATCTATCGTCGTATAGTCGACCGGGATCGTCGTCCAGTAGGAAGCCGAATTCGTAACGGGGCTGACCGCCCCGATTCGTTCATCACTAAATAAGCAGCGCTTGAGACCGTCAAGCCAGCTTGGCGTTACAATTGTATCGTTATTTAGCAGCAGCAGAAGATCGCCCGAGGCCGCGGCCAATCCTTGGTTGCAGCCCTTAGGAAAACCAGCATTGCAGCCATTGTCGATTACGATGATATCGCTCTCGCTTTTAGCCCATTTTACCGTGTCATCCGTCGAACCATTATCTACAATAATCAGCTCATAGCTGCCTCTTTGCGTATGTCTCCGAATACTTTCCACACATTGCTTCGTGTATTCAAGCTTATTGTAGGTAACGAGAATAATGCTTGTCATGCAGCTATTGGCATCGCTCACGCGTATCCTCCTCAAGCAAGTATAAACGGCTCACTTACTCATAAAATATGTCAGCCTATCCGCTTGGGTGAGCACTGCGCGCAACTTTCAATCATGCAGCCTTTTTGTATTTCTTGCGTATTCCGACGAAAAGCATAAGCAGCGGCAGCACAATTTGGAACAACGGCGCAATCTTCAGCGTAACATCGAGTCCAATCCAAATATGGGAAGTATTATTGGCTTCGATAAACGACGCCCCATAAATAATGAGACCAATGGGCAGCACACAATATCGGTAGGCAATACCAGTGATCATATTGAACATGAATACCGATGCCATGTATAGCGCAGTCATTTTAACATATAGACCGATGAACAGAAGCAAGGTTACAAGCACATCAAGCCTCTCCAATATATTAGCAAGCCTAATTAACTGCACAACCTCAAGCAGCGGCAGTGCTGTAAGCGAGGACAGCTCTGGCCCTAATACGCATAGCGTAATGATATTCATTAGAATTAGAAATAAGGATACGCCAATATAGGCTTTGTAAGTGACTGGCCCAATCCCTTTCTTCTCGCTCACGTGCTTCCAAAAAACGAAAAAAATAACCATTTGTCCAAATGGAAAGGATAATAAATCTGGAAAGGCTGCCTTCACGACAGGCCCAATTCCGTGTTCAAAAACGGGAAGCAAATGTGCTATTTTGGGCAACCTGGCAACAAACAGGAGCAAAATAATAAAAGCATAGCTGAGCGCTGCAACCGGAAATAGAAGCTGTACGACACGGACAAATACTTCCACTCCCTTGCTGACGGTATAAGCGGCGGCGCTGATAATCAGCAGCATAACAATCCATTTCGGCGTAAAGGTGAGCAGCGCCGTCATCGTAAGCTCTCCGACGTCCCGTACGTTGCGCATCGATTCATAAGCAAACCATAACGCGTGAAGTATGCCTACAAAGCCGCCGATCCATTTTCCGAAGTGTATAACATAAAGCTCAGCAAGCTCCGAATTCGGGGAACGCTTCTGCACCTGGACGTACATAACGATAAGCAGCAGACCAGCAATTGCAGCAAGCGTCATCGCCAGCCAAGCATCCTGCTTCGCCTGTATGCCGAGCTCGAACAAAGGGGTGCTGCCTATTAAAAAAACGATGATCAAAATCGAAAGCTGGTTTTTGCCAATCTGCTGCATATAGTCTCCTTTCTGCTTATGTTATTGGTGGTCCTTTTCCTGCGCCTTCTTAAATCCACTCCCGCTAAGGCCAGTTGAATTCAAATTCACCTTAACTTTCATCTTTACTTCGATGTTCGAAAACTGCTCCGACCAACTGCCCGACGTTTTTAACCATTGCTTTGGATATTTATTGTGAATGATCGTTCCGAAGCCGATTACATCGGCTTTATGCTTACTGACAGCGCTCCAGCCTTTTTGCATAATTGCTGCAATCTCGTCCTCAATCCGTTTTTGTATCTTCTCTATTTCTTTCGGATTCATGAGATCGCCCTCGCAATTGTACTCCATCAGCGTTCCAGTCGCCTTTACGCTCACATCCATCAGCCAATTGCCACTTGAAGATTTAGGAGTCTGCGTTGTATCCGAATGCGTAATGCGAATAGATGAGTTTTTCGGTTGCTTCTTATCCGCTGAGCATGCGAATGAAATCGTCGTTTTCTTTACTTGATTTGCAAGCCACATCACGCCTTGGCTTTCTTCGTTGTTGATCCAGCCTACCAGCTTGTCGCCTTCAATAAGGCCCAGCTCAAACAATCTCACCTTTGACGGTGTACTGGTGTATGCAAGCTGCCCTGCATTGTCCACACTTTCTTTCGTACCGGACACAATTAATCCGGGTATGCCAGTGGCCTTTGTCGTTCCCAGCAAATCCAGCAGTACTTTATGAATGGTCATTTGACGAAAGGCAGAGCTGTTCATCTCTTCATTATTGATCATGCGCTGTATGGCTGCGCCTGGAATTTTCTCAAGCGGAATCAATTGTTCGAGCATCCGGCGCGCGCTTCCCTTTGACAAGAAAACGCTCACCGTCTCGCGGGAATCATGATTGCGCAAATAGGTATCTAGGAGTGGTCCCAGTCCTTTGCGCGCAGCAGCCTGACCGATAATGACAATTTGATTATGTGCGAAATAGAGGCGCCGCGACGTCTCCTGGCTTGCTTTGCTGACCGCGCTTCTGAAGCTTTCCCCTTGCGTGGAAAAAACATGGACCGCCGCTGTGCTGTTGCTCGCGCTTTGACTGGAAATGGCTTCCGGTATGACCACTTGATACGACAACACCCATTTCCCATCCTTCCAATCAACGCCGGTAGCAGAAACAATCGCAATATCATTCAGCTCTATGCGATTCCAGCAGCCCGTTGCCAGCAAACAAATGAGCATCGGCAGCAGCAGCCTCCATTTTTTCATGGCAGGTTCCCCCTTTCATTACGCCTTATCGGAATGACRCTGTGCCGGCGGTTTTTTTCCGTTCGGCCGCCGCCTTGGATTACGCAGATTCAAATCTAGAGGTCGAAGCACGACCGCCCACCATGGCAGCCTGACGAACACATCTCGCCATGGTCCTTGCTTGGTAGGACCTGGTGCCAGCGGAGACATAAACGGCACTCCGAACGAGCGCAGCGATACCAAATGGATCAGCATAAACAATACAGAAATGAAAATGCCGAAAAACCCAAAAATACCGGCCATAATCATAAAGATAAAGCGAATAATACGAGATGTGGCCGCCATGTTGAATTCCGGCATTACAAAATTGGAAATCGCCGTAAAGGATACGATGATCACCATACCCGCTGACACGATGCCCGCCTGAACAGCCGACTGGCCGAGTACGAGAGCGCCCACGATAGATATGGCGGGCCCAATCGCCCGCGGCATTCGTAATCCTGCTTCTCGCAGCACCTCGAAAGTGACCTCCATCAACAACGCCTCAACCAGTCCAGGGAACGGAATYCCCTCTCGCTGCGCCGCTAGACTAATAAGAAGCGTTGTCGGAAGCATCTCCTGATGAAAGGTTGTAACTGCGATATACAAGGCAGGCAGCAGAATCGACACGATATATGAACCGTAACGGATGAGACGAACGAAGGATGCAATGTCATATCGTTGATAATAATCCTCTGGCGATTGAAAAAACGAAAAAAATGTAGTCGGGGCCATTAAGACCATAGGCGAGCCGTCTATCATTACCGCTACTCTTCCCTCCAGCAGCGCTGCTGCCACGGAGTCCGGTCTCTCTGTATTTGAAAGCGTTGGGAACAGCGTGAACGTATCATCTTGAATAAATTCTTCCACGTATCCGCTCTCCAGCACACCGTCAATGTCAATGGCCGCCAGTCTGCGGTAAACCTCCTTAACGATCCCTTCATCTGCTATTCCATGCAAATACATAACGGCTACGTTCGTATGCGTTTGCTGACCGATCTTGTGCACTTGCACATGAAGGTCAGAGGAACGTATTATCCGCCTGACCAAGCTGATGTTCGTTTGAATGTTTTCTACAAAAGCATGCTGCGGACCACGAATCACGGTCTGTGTCTGAGGAATCGTAACACTGCGCTGTTCGCCGCCGTTCACATCCGCCGTCAGCGCTTCCGCGCTGCCATCCGCCATAATGACACATAATCCGTCCGTCATATTTTGGAGTGCATACTCTAGTGTGTCCACACTCTGTACCGAGCCGATTGATACGACGCAGCTGCGAAGCGCTTCCAGCAGCTTGCTTCCCTTCACATGAGCATGCTGCGGCAGCCTCATTGACATTAACGGCTCCATGACACTCTCATTAATGATTTGTGAGTTCACGATTCCATCTACATAAATAATGGCAATCTCACGTTCTGGAGCCGCATCGCTGCGAAACATTCGGATTATGATATCCGTGCTGTTGCCGAAGCAATCGCGAATGGTTTTGACATTCGCATGCAGCGACGGACTAAACGGCGTTAGCCTACCTGTGTTTTGTTTGTTCATAACGGCACCCTTCGTTTCCATGTTGCTTCTATTTTGGCGCATTATGGATGTAAATATGTACTGTCCTATTTGTGATTGGTTTTCGTGCTGCTCCGCGTATAGCATTCGTACGCCTAATTGGACTGCGAAGCTGTTCCCAACCAAACCTTGTCAATAATAACCACAAATAACCTCTAGTATAAGAACGTGCGTTCTGTATATAATAAGAACAAACGTTCTTGTTATGGAGGAGATGCATCATGACAATGGAAAAATGGTTCAGCCTAGTCGGTTGTGTCGTAGATGTGATTTATATGAGCAAAAAAGGCAAGTTTACGAAACGAAGAATTCGTGTCCTATCTGTGAGAGACGGTTATGTCAGAGCCTTTTGTATAGACTCCGGCGCACAGCGCGTCTTTCTTGCGGCAAATGTATTAGCAGCAGAGCTGGTGAGCCGAAATGTCTCTTAACAAAGTCATTATGCTTGCGGATTGCCAATCGTTTATGCATCAGTGGAGAAGGCGGAGCATTCCGAATATCGCTGGCTGAAACTGATGTGCGCCCGCGTGACTATGAGAAGCTGGAGGAGATCAAAGTTGTACTGCTTGGTATCTATATTAAAATGTATGTGCATAAATACAGAAAACCCTTTCATCCCTAGTTAAATCAGTATTTTCTTGAAATATGTATAGTGAGCATAAATAAAAGTGAGCACAATTCCTCTAATTTATGCTCACTTTTTCGAGATGTATTATTGAAATAGCTAACAAGTAGGCTCTACCATTCGCATCACGAACATACATTCGGTATACAATAAAACGAAAATACTTTCTCATTTTGGAGGTGGTACCTTGGAGCCTGTAATAATGTTGGCAGATTGTCTCTCTTTCTATGCCTCTGTAGAGAAGTCAGAGCGCCCAGAATACAAGGATAAGCCACTGGCAGTGGCTGGTGACCCAGAACGCAGATCAGGCATCATACTCGCTGCATGTCCAATCGCCAAGGCACATGGGGTTACGACAGCCGAGCGTCTAGGGGATGCTCTAGCCAAATGCCCAGACCTAATCATCATCAAGCCCCGTATGCAACTTTATATCGACGTTTCGCTAATGATTACACGCATTTACGAATCTTACACCGATTTAGTGGAACCCTACTCCATTGATGAGCAATTTTTGGATGTGACAGGCTCGCTCCATCTATACGGTTCGCCTGAAGAACTGGCCGCTCTGATTCAGAAACAAATACAAGCTGAGACAGGCATCTACACACGATTTGGTATCGGACCTACAAAGATTTTGGCTAAGACAGCTTGCGACAATTACGCGAAGAAAAATGATGCTGGCATGTATACACTAACACCTGATAAACTGGCCGACACCTTATGGCAGTTGCCGGTAGCAAAGATGTTTATGGTCGGTAGTCGTATGACACGACATTTTAACGCAATGGGCTTTGAAACAATCGGACAGATTGCAGCTACACCTCTTGAAAAATTGAAGGTGCTCATGCGGCGCAAGTTTGGCCGCAACTCAGACATCAACGCTGAATTGTACTGGCGTATTGCGAACGGTATAGATGATAGTCCTGTACGGCCAGGCACGCATAGTGTAGCACCCAAATCCGTCGGGCATATGATGACGTTGCCGCGCGATTACTACAAGCTAGAGGAGATCCGTACGGTGCTGCTCGAGTTGACGGAACTTGTCTGCCAACGTTGCCGTAGCAAAGGCTACATGGGGCATGTCGTATCTGTAGGCTGCATGGGCGCAGATTACGACAGACCGAGCGGCTTTAACCGCCAGATGAAGATGGTCGATCCGAGTAACGTCACAAACCAGGTCTACCGCGCAGCCTTGCAACTACTGCAGCGTCATTGGGACGGTCTGCCTGTGCGCAAGGTCGGGGTTAGCCTGTCGGGCTTCACCGCTGACGATGAATACCAGTTGTCRCTGTTCGACCAGAATCGAGAGAAATGGATGGCTTTGGAGCGCGCCACAGACGCAATTAAGGAAAAATACGGAGACTCGATCATCCTTAGGGCGGTATCAGCGACACCGGCCGGTCAGGCAATGGATCGTTCCAAAAAGATAGGAGGCCACTACAAGTGAGGAAGAAGCTTGAAGGCAACGGCTTGTGGGAATCCAGCCGCATGATGTTGCCAGAACACAAACTGGCCATCAATGGCTTGTCGGATGCTGCGAAACGCCGCGATCGAATCCAACTCGACGATCAAGAGTGGGAACATGTGTCCCGAGCTGTTTCGGAATCACTGCTTGGAAGGAAGAAAGTATCCATCCGACTGTATCACCCCCTGGAGTTGCTCAACGTCATTGGTATTGTGGAGCGTATCGACGAGCTAAAACGACGATTCATGGTTGACGGCGAATGGTTCCAGATCGTAGACATCGAAGGAGCCATATTAGAGGATGATTGAGATTCACAAGCACCTCCTCAGAATCAGTCTGAGGAAGAATGACAACAACAACAAGCAAGTTTCCACTAATATTCGTTAACGTGTTTTTGCTTTCAATGAAAACGGACATTGTATGCACTGGTATTATGTGACACTAATGGAGAAAATTCATTCCATACTAAAGAGCATACTCCATGATTGAATCACTGAGCATGCTCTTTATTTACAAAGTCGTATCAACAGTTTTCTCAATACCAAAAGTATCTTCGGGGACCGGCTCCCATGTTTTCATATCTTTGCTGATGGCATGGCAGGCGAACTGTTTTCCTTAGGGAAAGATGCAATAAAACATATGATAGACATCGTCTACTTTCAGAATATGTCCGGTCCCGCCTTCAATCTTTCAAGCCCCGTCTTCCCTGTAATTCACGAAATCCTTTGTTCTAAGTAAATGCCAGCCATGTTCAAGTCCCTCGCGGTGATTATCTCTCCAACCATGCAGATAGAATAGCTAAACTCCCCATCTTCTTAATAAGGAATAACATCCCCTACCCACGCATTATGCGGCCGATAGAAAAATTCTCTCATGCTGTTTTCTCCTTTCAGTAATTTCCGATACTATCAATCAATCGCGAAAGGATTTGCGCACTTTCTGCGCGGTTCACTTTATCGTGTGGCATAAATAATTCGTTACCGCGGCCGCTGATTAAGCCAAGCTCCTTCACAGCTGAGACCGCATCCTTTGCCCAGCTGCTAACTTGGCTGACATCTTTGAAACTGTTCATTCCATTTGTTGTAGCGTTCCATCCTGTATGGAATTCATAAGCTTTGAGAATCATAACCGCCATCTCCTCCCGGCTTAAGGCATCCTCCGGCGCAAATGTATCAACACTTCTTCCGGATACTATTCCGGCTTCTGATGTTGCAGCAATCGACGAAGCGTACCACTTAGTTGGAACAACATCCTTGAACGAGGCTGGCTTCGAGGATTCCAGCCGGAGAGCCCGGCCGATTAACGATGCGAATTCAGCTCTGGTCACGAATTGTTTCGGTGCAAATAACGTTTCACTTACACCAAAAACAATTTGTTTGGCGGCCATCTTTTTTATTACATCATAGGCCCAATACGACGCCTGAATATCATCAAACGATTTGTCATAGTTGAAGACGCCATACATACTGAAATGGCTTACTTCCGCAATCAGCTTACCGTTTACACTCGCACCGCCGACATATTCCATGCTACCGTCTTCAGTGATAAAATAAATGCCTCTCTGTGTCTGATGAGAAGTCTCATTTACACTCAGCCTAATTGTGACCGGCTTGGAGAATTTTTTAAGCTGCAGAACTGTTCCATCGGCTTTTATAATAGATAATTTGAAATTATAGACATCTCCTAAAGCAGATATTTCTGCTTTATTCTTGTTTTTGGTACGATCAAGAAGTTCTTTGAACTGATCAGCAGATAATGAGTCCATTTCAAATGAGATTTGCGCATGTTCAAGTTCGTCTTTTGTAACCAGCCCCTGCAAATCTTTTAATACTTCTACGGGAACTTCAATTTCGGTCCCGCTATTTTTAATCTTCAAAGCGTTCTTGCCGTCATTTCCCGCTGTTTTAACCGGGAACAGCAGCTGCCGTTCTCCTTTAGCCATTTCAAATGACAAACTGCTCTGATTATTCGGTTTGCTTGCAGTCACCACAGAGTTGTTTGGCGGGCTGGTAGGACCTTCGTTGATTGGATCGATCACCTTAACCGGTACATTGAAGTCATCAACATTAATGTGACCAAAGCCGCCGGTTGATTGGTCAACCACCTTCAGGTAAAGCTCATCGCCGATATATTGCGACGCATCCCAAATCTTACGCTGATACTCCTCATAATTCGTGGCAGTCTCTTTAAACAGCTCTTTGCCGTCCGATGCCCGCACCAGCGCTACATATAGCTTATCGATATCACGCCCACCGCTAACCAGGAAGTTAATCTTGCCGTTACCGCCGAGGACGAAATTCTGTGATTTCAACGTTCCCGTCAAGCTGTCACCGCCCGCCCCCTCGTTAAAGCCCCACAAATGATAGCCGCCAGGAATTTTATGTGACGGATTGAAGTAGATCGTCTCCCAGAAAAGCTGGGTATCAGTCACATGAGCCTCCTGGAAAGCGTCTCCTTCTGTAATCCAGCCTGTTAAATCACCTGTAGCAAAGTCATGGTTAGACAAATCCGTAATATCGGTGTACACCGAGTTGTCCCAGTTATCAGGTACATAGACCGGAGCAGCCGGTTCACCCGTCAATGCATTCATCTCCCATACTTCCATCGACTTGACCGTAATTTCATTGTCTCCCCAGACCTGCAAGCCCAATGAGTCATATCTGCCTACGTAAACGCGGGTTGTCAGTTTTTTCTTGTTATTGGCAAATGCTTCGACAACCGATCGGTCGAGAAAAATATGCAGTTTCAGGTTCTCTCCGTCCAGATCCACATATCCGCCTTGAATGCCATCCACACGAACATCCGGATCAATACTGCTCTTAGTCCGGTCCACATTGAAGGTACCATTCGTCTTGTCATAATAAATCAGCGTTTCTTCCTGCCCGTTATCAGAGCGCCGCACCTTAAGACCAAATTTCTCGGCTTCGCCCGGGTCAATTTCCATCATAATCTCCAGCATGTCGCCTTTGATATTGTGGATCAATTGATTGGCAGTCTGTAAATTTTTCTCTGAAAAACTTACCAATTTTTCTCCTCGCAGACTCTGCAATTCTTGAATCGGTTCAATGCGCAATTCATCATGCTCATCCAGGCTTAATGAAACCGGAAGTGCTAGATTATGAGCCCAACCGGCCTGATATTCAGCTTGAGGCGTTCTTACATTCTGCACCATGGAATAGATGACCGTTCTTCCGTCAGGGGTGACCATACCACTCTCTGCGGTTAAATAGCCATCACCCACATCTAATTTAGATGGTTCCTCCTGATCAGGTATAAATTTAAAATTGTCCCGGTCCCAGGTTCCAATCCAGTAAAAAACCTCAACATCTCTTTGCACATCGTTCGCCGGTGGAACTTGCTCCGGCTTTTCATGTGGATTAATCATGAAGATATACTTTTGATTGCCCGTGCTATCTTCACCTATCGGTAGTAATACTGGCAGTTCCCATACCGTACCAAGCTCCGGGTACAGGCTTCTGTCACTGACGAATAATGGTCCCTTATACTCCCAGTTGTACATATCATCGGAAACGTATACCAATGCTGTGCCGCTATTGAAGTCTTGAAGACCCGATGTTACTAGTTGATACCACTTGTCTGTTTCATTGTCATACCATACAAACGGGTCCCTGAACTCATTATGAATACCGTTTCCATTTTGCTCTGTAACCGGTTCAGGATATTTATTCCATTTCTCTAAATTAGGGTCCGACAGGTCTACTGGAGTCGCAAGCCCTGTTCTTTGGTTCGGCGACATAGAGTCATTGCCAGCAGTGTAAAACAAAACAGGATTGCCGTCGCGGTCATACGCTGCGCTGCCTGACCATGCACCATCTGGATCAAGGGTACCTGCTTCAGGCGCAAGTGCAGGTCTTGCATTTTCCCAATGCACCATATCGTCGCTAACCCAATGTCCCCAGTGGATTTGATGCCAGTAAGGGCCTTGAGGGTTATGCTGATAAAATAAATGGTATTTGCCGTTAAAATAAATCGGGGCATGCGCTTCATTCATCCAGTTTTGAGGAGGCATCGCATGGTACTGCGGACGGTGCTGATCACCGTCGAACACAGCAGGATCCTCATCAATGTCGTCATTTGGTATTTCTGGAATCACACCGCTGTGAAGAGCCTTTACATTCTCATATTCAGCAAGGATTTCCTGGCCAGTCAGAGCTTTATTTTGCAGCTTCACTTCATCGATGAGTCCTGAGAACATATTGAAAGAGAACAAGCCTGCCAACTCTACCGGTTTATTATTTTTTCCGATAATCAAGTTTTCGCTAGATGGTGTAATGGGAATGTTGACTGGTGTTGACTGGGAAGCTACTTCCTGGCCGTTTAGGTATAACTTAATCATCCCATCCTTTTTATCGAACGTTGCAGCGACATAATTCCACTTGTATTTTTCGAGTGAATGATCGTTGACCCATACCTGAATCCACTGACCGCCGATCCCGACCTGCATCGACCATGCGCCATGCCTGTACATGCCAAGTGCGAACCCTTCTGCCTTATCCTGATCGGACTGGCTCACGATTCCAGAAAGCTTGTTTCCATCCCCCCATTCATAGCTGCGCGGTGCGACCCAAGCTTCAAGCGTTAACGCGTCACTGACTGGAACAGAATTCTTTGCATTGACCTTGATTTCATTTGAGTACCCATCGAACAGCAAGGCACCGCCTTTTACTCCGCGCGGAGTCCATCTCGGATCCTTCGAGGCCATGTATCTAGCGTTATTAAATACATAATTCACATCATGTTCAAGATTGCTTAATTCCTCAAGCGCCTTTTTTCCGGCACCTTCATTAAGACTCATGTAGAAAATGGTGCCCGTACCCTGAGCTTGAAAAGCGTCAACAGCTATACTCGCTCGATTGGATTGATCGATAACCTTGATATAGAGCCTCTTATTGTAGTGCTCTTGCATTTTCCATGAAATTTTCTCATTCGCACTGACATCCCCAGTTTGCACAAGCAACGTGTTAGTGCTTGCATCGTATAGTGC
>NZ_JBFRDK010000070.1:0-48733 GCF_052113545.1 Paenibacillus sp. TAF43_2 | reverse complement strand
TAGTAGGCACAACCGGCTGTATGCGGACACACAGCCGGTTGTGAAATCTCCTGCACTAATCGTACACTCAAATATATCACTAGAGTGTATGCTTAGTCAAAGGTTATGATTTATTTGCTTTATTACTCTATCCATTTCACCAGATTCGGCTTCTCATCCAAAATGGATTCATATTGCTCCTTCCAGCCATAAATCGCATCAGGGTCAAGCTTCTTGTACCGGTCGTATTTATGCAAACGATCCTGCTCCCGCGCCCAGCCGAAATGTTTTACTCGCAGGTTTGACGTCTTATTAGCAAGTGAATAAATGTTTTCAGGAAATCTCCCGCAGTGCTGAGGGGTTTGCTTCCACACATAAGAAAATCCCTCTACATATTTCAATAGAAATGGGCGGTACACGCTATGGGCATTCCAGTATACATCCTCGCGATAATGATCTTCTGACCAAAAATCAAATAATCGAAACAAATAAGTGAACGTTTCCGTATCGTTTAGCAGCACTGGCAGCTCTTCCTTAAATTTTTGCTCAAAATATTCATCCGCATCCATATTCAGAATCCACTGCGGCCGAATGCGGATCGTTTCCTCCCATTGCTGCGTTCTTAGCTTTACTTCATTATGAAATTGCGAGCTTTCGTTTTTAATATAGGTCAAAGGAATGCCGGCAAGGCATTCATGAACAATTTCCCCGGTATGATCCGTGCTTCCATCGTCAATAATGACCGCATGATCTATATATTCCCTATGATGCTCAAGCACTTCCTTTAAAAAGCGCTCTTCCTCATTTTTTACGATCATAGATAACGTAAGCTTAGGTCCTGCTGTGGGCACAATGATCGTAGGTCCTTGTGCTGGCAACATATTCGAATTTGTATATGCTTTGTCCTGCGTGGATTCCATAAACAATATAGCGCGCTCAATATCCGATTCTCGGTAGATATGAAAGGCTGGGTATTTGGTGTCCACGTACAAATCGATGCCAAGAGCAACTGCTCGAATGCAGAAATGACGATCTTCGCCCCAAAATGATACATTCGAGATCGTCCGAAATGATATCGGCTTCTCCAGTGCTGAGCGAGCGATATACGTGCATGCACCAAGTCCGCCAACCTGATAAACACCAGGAACTCTAAGCTTCATTAAAAACATGACAGCCGCTTCCGCACCGTCACCGGCTTTTACTGTTCCATCTGACTGAAACGGCCAATACGTATCCTTCAGCCAAACCTGGGGCATTTCCATCGTATTAGGCTGCCACTGTGTCCAGAAAATTGTGGAAATGATCTCTTTCTCGGAAGAAATCAAAGATTCAATTGCTTCCGGGTGAATCAGCAAATCCGAATCAATGAGGAATAGTCCATCATATTGCTGCTCTCTCGCTGTTTGGATCATATGATCCTTCCAGCTTGCGATTTTATCAATTAAATCATTGCTCCAGTAATGAGTAAACTCATCCCTGGCATATGGTGTTATCGAATCGCCTTTTATTAAGATGGTTTCACTTTCATTGTTCTCTTTTTGCTTCGATATAAAATCGCTCAGCAATTGCGAGGACTCCTCGTTATCATTGTCGTCAATAAAGAAATAATCTACTTTAAAAGAGCTTGCTTCGATTCGCGCAAGCGAGGCTAAAAAGTGACGCAATATGGTCGGTCTTTGGCGAATGGGACTTCCAATCAATATTCGCTTCAACGTTAGGCCTCCTTTATTCCACAGAAACTCCTTAGGAATGATAATCCATATGAGGCATATGCATCTATTATGCGAAACCCAGATCATTTTTTCAGAATGGAGGCTTAGTGGCCATTACTGCTCTCAAAGAATGGGACTTAAAACCGCTGCTGTTCGGATTGCTGTTTCTTTGCTTTGCCGACGCTTTATTTACAGATATAGGCTTGCGCCTATCATTAATCGAGGAGCTCAACCCACTCGTACAAAAACTTTATGACTGGAATATCGTTAGCTACTACGGGATGAAGCTAGTGCTCCCGCTGCTGCTAATCCTCATTTATTATCGAATGAAAAATCGGTATTGGATCAACCCATGTATTCTTATTACGGTATTGATCTACTTTCTCGTCAATATTTATCACTTGGTTTGGATTTCTTACGGTGTCTATGACGGCTGGTTTTCACTTGATTCGCTGATATGAATTTCTTTACCTCTTCTAGGAGTGTTGTATAATAGCTAATAGAAACAATACAACATATTCCTTCTCTCAGGGAGTCAACGAAGGAGTTCACATGAATGATTGATGTAAGGCATTTCGCACCGCACACACTTGCCAAATATATGTTGAAATGGCTGTTCATTGCTGGAGTGATCGGAATCCTATCTGGTTCTGCTTCCGCATTATTTCTAGCCAGTCTTGAATTCGTAACCGAAACGCGTGTACAACATTTGTGGTTATTGTGGCTTCTGCCACTCGGCGGTGCCTTCGTAAGTTATCTTTATCTCAAGTTTGGGAAAGAAGCAGGAAGAGGAAATAATCTAATCATAGAGCAAATACATACCGGTAATAGCTCCATCCCATTAAGAATGGCACCACTTGTTCTGATTGGAACTTTAATCACCCATTTATTTGGCGGATCTGCTGGTCGTGAAGGTACTGCAGTGCAAATCGGCGGCAGCTTAGCGGAATGGTTTGGCAAGCTAATTAAAAGAAGCCCGCTTGATCGCAAAATCATTTTGATGTGCGGCATTAGCAGCGGCTTTGGTGCTGTCTTTGGCACACCTCTAGCCGGTACAATTTTTGGACTAGAAGTACTTGCAATCGGCGTCATCAGTTATGAAGCGCTGCTCCCCTGCTTTATCGCGAGTTATGTTGGCCATCTGGTTGCTACCGCGTGGGGAATTCAACATATCTCCTATTCAACGGGCGATGTCCCTCCGCTCGATTGGCTGCTCATTGTCAAAGTTTTCATTGCATCTGTGCTTTTTGGTCTAGCCGCATTATTATTCACTCAGCTGGTACGAGGATTCAAACGTTTATTTAGTAAATGGTTTAAAAGTCCTGTTCTCAAAAGCTTTTTGGGCGGACTATTCATTATTGCTCTCGTCTATGCGATCGGAACACGTGATTATTTGGGACTAGGCATCCCGCTCCTAGAGCAGTCCTTTCAAGAGGCGGTTTCGCCGTTTGTTTTTTTATTGAAAACACTATTTACTGCTATAACGCTTGGGACAGGCTTTCAAGGCGGGGAGGTAACTCCACTCTTTGTCATCGGCTCAACGCTTGGAAGCGCTCTTGCAGGTTTGCTCCACGTCTCCGTCCCCTTGCTCGCTGCCATTGGTTTCATATCCGTATTCAGCGGCGCTGCCAAGACGCCAATCGCTTGCTTCATCATGGGCATTGAATTATTTGGGGCTGAAGGTGCAATTTATATGTTTATCGGCTGCGTAATCGCATTTATATGTTCAGGTCGAAAAGGCATCTATGAAGCTCAAAAACCAATGGAGTTACGCCCATAAATCGAAAAAAAAGCCTGCTCCTTATCATAAGGGAGCAGGCTTTTTCTATTGGTTAAAAATAAACGATATAGATTACAGCAGCAAGCACGATGCGGTATATCGCAAAAGGTAMAAGCTTGATTTTGTTAATAAGCTTCAAGAAGAAACGAATCGAAAGAAGTGCAAAAACGAATGCGCTTATGAAACCTGCGATAAAAAACGGCAATGACTCTAACGTGAAGTATTCCCAGTTTTTCGCCAAGGACAACAAGCTCGCACCAGCCATGATCGGCACAGCCATGATGAAAGTGAAATCAGCAGCAGCGCGGTGACTCATGCCTAGCAGCACCCCTCCGGAAATAGTGGAACCGGAACGGGAGAAGCCTGGCCAGAGGGATAAACATTGGATAAGCCCAACGGAGAAGGCTTGCTTATAAGTGATCTGGTCAACTGACTCGATCTTAGGTTTCTTAGGCCCAAAACGATCGGCAATAATCATAAGTATAGCTCCGATAACTAGACCAATTAGCACTGTACGTATCGAGAATAAATGCTCATCAATGTAATCATCAAACAATAGACCAAGTACACCAGCTGGGATGAGGCCAACGATAACATGTGTTAGCTTCAGCTTTTTCTTCGGTTGAGAAGAAGCTTGTGCCGCGTCCTTGCTGCCTCTGTTCAAGCCCAGCAAGTCAATAAAACGATTTCGGAAAATAATGACTACTGCTAAAATGGAGCCGAGCTGAATAACAATTTTGAATGTGTTCGCAACGTACTTCGTCAAGTACTGTTCCGTTTGAAGCCACATATCGTCAACAATGACCATATGTCCTGTCGAGGATACAGGTGCAAATTCCGTTAATCCTTCAACAATACCTAAAATAATCGCTTTTAAAATCGTAATAAAATCCATGTGTAGTTGAATCTCCTAACTCTCTGATTGATAGAAAGACGACAAAGAACAGCACGGAATAAATCATAACACAAAACGACCCCACTCAACAATTCCAACGCAATACCTATAATTCACATAACTTATTTCATCAATAATCGTTACTATAGTTATTTTGTCATTACAAATTGCCTTGTTGACCTACTAGCATAATCCTAGTAATCACCCAAAACGTTGGCGATAGCCGCATTTCCTGCACAGCTCCTCGACAGCTTCCCGTCTTGAGAAACCATCATAGAGATTAGTTGATCGCTCATTCTCAATAATTTCCGAGAAATGAGTATCATGAATGTTTCCTAAATTAATGACGCCCTCTCCGTCCAAGCAGCAAGGGATGACTGTTCCGTCGATAAGAATGCCTGCCTGATTCCTTAAGGCATGGCAGAAGCCTTTCCCATTATACTCCGGCTCTTTTAAATCCGGCCATTTGAACTCAGGATCTTGGTTTAGGTAAATGCGCTCCGCTATTTTGACACCTGAGCCGGGTATGAATTTTTCTTCAATTTTATAATCGAGATTAAATGCCTTCTCAATCATGCCCAGGAGCTCTCGGTTTTTGTTTTTCTGCTGATTCGTTTCATTGTCCATATCTAAGTTCCATAGCCGAAACGAAATAATAATATTGCTGCTTGCGACCGCTTCCTTTACGAAGGATAAGATTTCGGCAAGATAACCTTCTTTATTCGTAGAACCGGCATGACCGTCAAAGCTGTGCAGCGAGAAGTTGATTTGACGCAAGGCGGGCTTGTTCAGTAGCTTTTCCTTGTTTTTCGTAATAAGTGTTCCATTGGACGTAATATTTACTTTGAAGCCCTTCTCATGGCTAATATCAAGCAGCTCGTCCATTTTAGGATGCAGCATTGGCTCGCCTTTTACATGAAAATAAATATAATCCGTATGCGGCTTGATCTGATCCAGTGTTTTTTTGAAATCCTCCACTTTAATGAAACCCTTCGCTCGCAATGTTGGCGGACAGAAGCTGCAGGATAAGTTGCAAATACTTGTTGTCTCTATATAAAACTTTTTAAATTTTTTCATTAGTCTAGTACTCCGTTTCCCATGGATCCAGCTGCATTTAACTCGTTAGCTTGGACCTGCTTATCGTGTCAGCTTCTATTATACAACGCCAAACACGAAAGTGACAAAAAGGAATAAACAGCATGAGCCGTTTATTCCCTCTTCTCTTCACGCAATGGCCGAATTCCAATCGGAATCGCCTCATGGCCACTGTTCACGAATGAAGCTTGGAAAGAGCCTTCATAACGGAAAATTTGGCCAAGGATTGGGTTCCGAACGTCCACAGATATTTTATAGCAGCGCTCCTCATCGTCATACCACTCATTCACTTCTGCTCTGCCAGTAAACAAACGAGGAAATCGAAATTGAAGCCACCCTTCATAGAAACGCTGCTCACCCGAAATGATTCGAATTCCACCCTTTGTGGAAACCGCAACATCCAAATCGACTGCTAAATGCTGCTTATTTCCTAAATAATCAACGATAATCTCTCTTTCTCCGCTATACACCATCGTTGCGTCAAAATGGCGAATCGTCCTTGGAAACTTGAATTTGCGAATCCACGTGACTGTTTCACGTCCGAATGCATCTACATATGCATAGTTTTCTATTGAAAACGGGATGTTTACCCCGCCTTGGGGGAACATGATGTGGCGGAGCGTTCCAATAAACAATGGTAGTGCAGCAAGTTTGTTGTACCAAATTAGCTGCATGACACCATGGCCTATGGACGCGGTACGATCTTTACTGCAAAAGCCAAAACGCTTCTGTATGCGAGGATGGAGCTTTTGAAAATCAGCTCCTAACGCTTGTTCATATATAGAACGCATCGTGATTTCCCCTTTTCTAATCTGTTTATTTAAATTGTCTTTTACAGCGGCTCGCTTGCGGCAAGTGACGTCTGCTTAAATAGGCTGTTAAGCCTAAACCAATCATTGGCAACGTAAGCGTAATTGGATTAAACGGCGACTTCAGCAATTCTGAATTGAATAGAAGCGCTGGCATTGTGAGTGAAATAAGTGCCAATACGTGAATGATATAAATCCATTTTCTCCTATGGAAACAAGCGATTAGCACACCAAGTCCCATTTCTCCAATACCGATCAATTGAATCATTTGCAGCTCCATTTCGTGAAACCAACCCACTTGCCTCATCATCGTCAACTCTCCCGATTCTGGGAACAAGAGCTTAGGCACAAGGCCTTCATAACACCAGAGAAGAACGATGAAGCAGACGCTCAAATAATGAAGCAAAGCTCTCTCTGCAACAACAGAAGGAGGAATACGTTCCTCAAGCCATATTCGCAATCGATCGAAGCTCCATGCGGTAGCCCAGCCAAATAGGGGGCGGAATACAAAGCGATCCAAAATTCGTCCTGCAATACCGAAACGAGTCTGATAATTAAATAATGTTATAAAGGACTGTTTGTCTCCAAGATCCTTGTACTTCCAATAACCGCCTCCGATTCGTATAAGCGAGATTGGCTGCTCCGAAGCAAAAGTTAGCGTTGATACTCTTTCATTTCCATCTTTGAAAATTGTGCTGCTCGTTTCTCCTGTGCCTCTAATGTTAAGACCAAAGCCAATCCTCGTTTCATATTGGAATTTCTGGATATCGGATTCACTGTTTTTTGAAAAATATTGAATTTTCGAGAATCGGAGATCCCATTGCTCATGAAGCTGTGGGATTTGAGTATACGCCCACAGTTCATCCTGTGTTGCACGAATTTCAAGCTCGACGTAAATCGGTTTTCTATTCATTCATGCTCCTCCTATTCCATCGTCCAAAAATCTCTCTAATAACTCTGGTGTCGGGATGATGCACATTTCATGTTTCTCAAACCAACGATAGCGATTTCGCGCAATAATATGATAAACATAATTTCTCCAAGCAAGCGGTACGAAGCGAAACCAATACAACAACCTCCACCAGCCGTCAAGCTTGCGAAATACTCGAAGCGCCGCTTCGGATTTGGTATAGTACTGATTCGACTGCACCATTACAAACGTATCAAGATCATCTATAGGCAAATTTCCATCCTTAAGCAACTGCTGGCCAACAGGCGACTGAAGCGCAGCAAATCGAAAATATTGCTTTTTATCTCTCTTCACGACAAAGTGAGTAATTTTATTACATAACATGCATTTTCCATCAATGAGCAGCACAGCAGCTTCGTCGTTGTGTGAGGTTATTGCTTCCATGTTAAATCGCTCCCTCTCTCGTTTTATTTTAACCGCAAGCTGCATAGTAACGGCAGTTCCATCTTTCATAGAACGACAAATAAAGGGGTACTACGTTACGTAGTACCCCTTTGCCTTCTAGCTATGTAAAATAGGTCATTCCTTCTCATCCCGCTGGAAAATTCCTCTTCGCTTCACTTTTTCCACAGCTTCTTTGCTGCTGCGCACGCCAAGCTTCTTGAGCATTTTATTGACCTGATTTTTGAGCGTGCTTTCTGCCTTGTAAAGCTTCTTCTCAATTTGCGATTGCGTGTAGCCGGCTYCAATAAGTTCGAATACTTCACGTTCTGCGCCAGTTAATTCCTTAAGCTGCTCCTCGCGCTTTAGCCGAGTCAGCTCGTTAAGCAAAGCCTCCATAGGAGCAGAATGATGATATGCATTACGAATCGTTTGCGGAAGCTCCTGGAAGCGTGTCTTCTCCAAATACTGTACAGCACCGGCTGTAAAGGCCTGAGTCATCGTCTGCTCATCATTTAATGACGTTAACATGATAATCTTGGCGGGAGAATGCTCATGCATAAGAATTGCTGTATGAATGCCGTCAAGCCTGCTGCCTTCCAGCTGAATATCCATTAGTACAACATCAAACGTAAGCGTTTGTGCAAGATTTATCGCATCGGTAGAATTAGTTGCCGCACCTACAACAAGCAAATCAGACTCTTTATTCAAAAAAGTAGTGAGCGCTTTAATCCAATCTGTGTCATCCTCAACAATAAACACTTTGATATGACTCAAGGTTGCTCCCTCCTTCTCTACTCATTTTAAAATCTTTTTTCGCGGCCATATTAAGGCTGCACGTGTTCCTACACCTTCTTGGCTGGTCAGAATAACCTTTGCACCGCTCTTTTGCATAACATTATAAACATAAGATAAGCCAAGTCCGAAATTCCGTCCACTTTTCCCACTGCTATAAAAGGGATCAAACACCTGGCTTAACTTCTCCTCCGAGATGCCTATGCCACTATCCTGCACAGAAAGCTCCGCACCCTTCTTATACGCTGCAAGCCTTACTTCAATTGCTCCTCCATTTGGCATTGCATCACTTGCATTCATGAGCAGGTTGCCAAATGCCTCGCTTATATGAATGGGATCGCATTGGATGACAGGACGCAGCTCATACTTCGCGGTTAACGAAATTCCTTTATTTTGCATCAGACCCTCATGCTGAAAAAGAACTTTTTCGATGAGCTGATCGAGCTGAACCGGCTGCTCTTTCAGTGTAATGTCTTTTATTTGACTATGAATACGGCTGATCATCTCAAGCATATGTTTGGATGCATTCGTTATGATCTGCATATGCTGCATAGATTGCTCATTCGATTCAGGCAGCAGATTTCTTAAATTTTCCGTACTGATGGCTATTTTTCCGATTTCATTTTTTATCGTATGATTAAGCATCGTAGTTCCAGTGCTGACTGCTCGCATCGTACTTTCCATTGGATCATGCTCAAAGCGGAGTTTAACACCAAGAACACCATACATGAAGGTACATAACAGCGCGACCGACAACGAATAAATCATAAAGACTGAAATATAATTAAAAAATTCAAAATCCGGCGTAATCACCTTTGCCACATATATGAAGATTAGAACAGCAAGCAGTGTTGGAACCATTATGATTGTGGTGATAAAGCGGCTTCGCTTTAGCCTTGCATCACGCTCTTTCCAAAAGGATGCGACTAATAAATAACAGGAAATTATATAATAAGGTGCGCTCCATAGCAGCAAAAGGTTAAAAAACCATTGCACATCAGAAGAAAACATAACAAATAAAGCCATCAACAAAATCGGAATGGAAAGATAAAATTTCAGTTTTTTTCTCATTCGGTTATGGTCTAGAACAGACGCATAAAGTAGGCAGAATACGAAAACAGCATAAGGCGTAAATGTGTAATTTAGAAATTGCAGTATATCAGTTATTAAGAATAACCCATTTTCTATTAAAACTTCTGAGAGTCCGCCAATTGAAGCGCTGAATAAAAATAAAGCAGCCCAGCGATTCGATTCGCTCCTGCGATTATTTAAGATGACAATTACGGCTGCCGTAAATAATGCGACAAAATAAAACAGCATATAGGGTACCATCCTGTCATTGTTTGTATGTCTATCCTACCATATTTTTAGTCAAACGATTCCGCTGTGCAATAAAAAAATCCCAATCCAGCTCTAACGAGAGGATTGGGATTTATTTGAATAAACATTTTAGTAGTCCGATTTCGGCTTACGTGGCTGAGGTTTCGGCTTATTCTGAACGGCTGGCAAATGCCTCATGCTTCTGAGCATTGGTCCTTTGCAGATCGGACAGGTTTGCTCTGTCGCAGCAAACTCATCTCTAACCCATGCTTTGCAGTCCGGATTTTTACATTTGAAAATTTTGGTCGCCTTTAATTTCGGTTTTTCTTCTTCGCTAGTTGCCACGCTTCTGTATTCCCCTTTTCTCTCTATGCTTACGTCATTAATTATTTACATCGTTAAATAAACAGGGATTACACAAACTGGCTTAGATAACGATACGCTATTCCCAGTGAAGGTCAATTGTCCACTTGATTTATTAACTTTGAATGTAACGATATTGTTTGTGTCTCGGTTTGCAGCAAGTAAATAATTGCCGTTTGGCGTCAGTGCAAAATGACGTGGATGTCCGCCTTCAACCGAAATGTGCTGAACAAGCGACAAAGCACCCGTTTGTTCATCGATTGCGAAAACAACAATGCTGTCATGACCGCGATTGGAACCATATACATATTTGCCGTCTGAAGATACTGTAATTTCAGCACAAGAGTTTTCACCATCAAAATCCGACGGAAGAGTGCTAACGGTTGCTAAAGTCGTCAACTGGCCGGTTTCTTTATCGTATGTAAACGATGTAATTGTTGAATCCACCTCATTAATGACATAGACGAATTTACCATTCGGATGGAACGACAGATGACGCGGCCCTGCTCCCGGATGCAAAGAAATTTCGGCATGGTGAATAAGCTTATGATCAGCTTCATCCAACCGATAAGTGACGATTCGATCCAGTCCCAAATCAGAAACGAACAGGTATCGACCGTCAGGGCTGTAGAACGAGGAATGCGGATGCGGACGATCCTGGCGTTCTGGATGCTGACTGCTTCCAACATGTTGTTTCACATCAAGCTCTTGACCGATAGCGCCCTCTTCTGTGATGCCAAATAGTCCAATCATGCCGCCATGATAGCTAGTAACCGTCAAATAACGGCTGTTCGCATCGCGCTGAATATGACAGGTCGTCGAAGCAACCGTCTCTTTACGGTTTATGAGCCGTAATGAGCCCTCCTTGGTATCAATGGCAAATGCCGCAGCCTCTCCAACCTTAAGACCTGATTGATTCACGGTTTCGGAGATCGTATACAATAGCTTGCGGTCTGCATCTACATTGAGAAACGTCGGATTTTTAAAATCAGCAACCGCGTCCGTCAACGTTAATGTACCCGATTGCTCATCGAATGCATACACGTACACGCCATTCTCCTCTGCTTCTGCATAAGAGCCTGCGAACACAAGCAGACGTTGTTGTTCATTTGTCACGTTTAAAACCCCCTAAGTATTTGCATGTCGTCGCTTCTTAACGAGCGTCTGACTTTTATACCGTTATCTATTATAAGTTGTGAAAGCTAATCCGACAAATACGTTTTTTCATAAGATCGTTTTACGATTCCAGCAGCTGCCTGTCCAGACAACAAAGTCGCCGAGGATTACACCCTCAGCGACTTTCGTTAATGGCACTTCGATACGTTTTTCATTTATTAATATAAAAGCAAACTTCTCAGACATCCCGATGATTTCACCAATACGCTCAATTTGACAGTTGCTCCTTAGAGTTGATTCCTCCATGAAATGTCCGCCCTTCGTAAGCTCTTAAGACTTTGATGAATCTGGAACGCAATAACCATCCGTACATGTAACATCAGCGTCCCCTTCATTCACTTGAATAAAGGTTGGATGTTTTTCTTCCCACGCTTTATTTAATGTGTCCAAAAACACTTCAGGCGATTGTGCGCCGGAAACAGCATATTTACGATCAACTACATAAAAAGGAACACCTCGGATACCGAGCTTGCTGCCTTCCTCTTCTTCACCACGAACATTGTCAGCGAATTGGTTAGATTCAAGCATTGCAGCTGCGGCGGCGGTGTCAAGCCCAACTTCAGCAGCGATTTCAACAAGGCGCTCGCGATTGCCGATATTTACGCCATCTGTGAAGTATGCTTTAAACAATCTCTCGGAAAGTTCCTTTTCCTTGCCCTGCTCAGCAGCAAAGTGAACGAGACGATGTGAGTCAAACGTATTTGTAGATACCGTTCCTTCAAAATGAAAAGTGATTCCTACAGCTGCAGCTTGTTCTGCTACGTTCGCCGTTGTTTCCTTTGCTTTCTCCACGCTCATTCCATACTTCGTTGCAAGCATGCTGTATGTGCTTATATTTGAATTAGGATCAGCACTTGGATCTAGCTCAAAACTGCGGAATACGATTTCGATCTTGTCTTTATGCGCAAATTTTGCAAGCGCGAGCTCGAACTTCCTTTTTCCTATATAACAAAACGGACATACATAATCCGACCAAATTTCAACTTTCAATGTTGGCACCTCCAGAATGTTTAAAAAAAGTATGATACTATCTTTCTTATTGTAACATGATTGCATAACTTTTTGAAAACATCTCGCTGGCCAATATGACAGATACAAAAAGATTCTTATCGCAAGTTACCTTGTCGATAAGAATCTTTTGTTTATACTGCAAATATATGACGTCCAATTTTTACGGTTTGCTTGCGTGACCAAATCCATTCTGATGTAGCTGTCTCTGGATTAAAATAATAAAGAGCTCCACCTGTTGGATCATAACCTTTGACAGCTTCCTGTGCTGCTTGATAGGCAAGTTTGTTTGGGGTAAGATTATATTGCCCATCATCAACAGCAGTAAATGCTCGCGGCTGTTCAATAACGCCTCTTACTGTATCTGGGAAACTGGACGATGCCAATCGATTCATAACGACAGCTCCAACTGCAACCTGCCCTTTATAGGATTCGCCACGTGCTTCTGCATAAATAATTCTTGCCAGCAAATCAAGCTCACCTTGATTCACGGAAACACTCTTAAGTGTTTTCCAAGTCTGTGCGCCTGCGACGCCGTCGGAAGCCACACCATAATCCTTCTGAAAACGTTTGAGTGACTCTAACGTCGTTGTGCCAAAATAAGCAGTTACGTCTTTATTAAAATAACCTAGCGTTTTTAACCGATATTGCAAATCCGGAACATCGGGTCCTGAGCTTCCTACCTTTAATGTAGCAGGCGGAGCAGCATGAGCAGCTTCGAGCGGAACCGAAAATGCCAGCATAAATATAATAATAAGCGCCATACTATGTTGTATGAATTTAGTGTTCATCATTTAAGAATGAACCTCCTTTTTCTATAGCGTACATAAAAATTGTCCGCAATTTGGAAGAAGATTGGCAACTCTTCTACAGACTCGTTTGAGTTTAGCACAGTTAAAATGGAATTGTAACCGAATTTGCAGAATTGCATATATTTACTAATTTACAACATCGCAAAAATCTGAATCAAATAATGAAGCAATCTTAACGGTTTAATGTGACGTGATATAGAGGAATTCGGAACATTTATAAGCTAATAAAAAGAAAAAAACTGTTGAGTTTGCTCAACAGTTTTTTTCTGATTTATATTGAAAATAAATTAGTTGTTATTTGTTGCTACCTTACCGTCATTGGATTCCTCTTTGTCGCTCGATAGGAACCATCCTATAACAGCGATTAAGACAAGGACAACATAGAAGGTAATTTTCCAAGCTGCTGAATGGGAGAATGATTCTGAAATGATCCCCAGTTTAGGGTGTGACAATGTGACAACAGCTAGCTTGACGCCTACCCAACCTACGATAACGAATGCAGCAACTTCAAGTCCAGGCTTGCGCTCTAGCAGCTTCACGAAAGCTGAAGCAGCGAAACGCATAATGATTAGACCGATGAAACCACCGATAAAGATGACTGCAAAGTGACCGCCATCCATTCCGCCTATTTTCGGCAAATTGGTCGTTGGCAGCGCCATCGCAAGCGCAACAGCTGCCAAGATGGAATCAACTGCAAATGCGATATCCGCAATTTCTACCTTTAATACAGTAAACCAGAAACCGCTAGCTTTTTTGGTTTCTTTTTTGTCTTCCGTTGCATTATCGACATGCTTCTTGAAAATGACTTTTCGGAAAATATGGTTTAGCGCAATGAATAATAGGTACAACGCGCCAATTGCCTGTACTTGCCACACTCCAACCAGAAAGGAAATAGCGAATAACGAAGCAAATCTGAAAACAAATGCCCCTGCTAAGCCATAAAACAATGCTTTTTTCCGTTCTTTCTCCGGCAGATGTTTGACCATGATAGCCAGCACAAGTGCATTGTCTGCTGCGAGCAAACCTTCAATTGCAATGAGGATGAGCAGAACCCATCCATATTCCATTAACAAACCAAAATCCATACAAGATTCCTCCCTTTCGACTCTGCATAAGTAAATTTAACTTGTGCTTACACCCAAAAAATAGACCTTTGCCGACTAGTGGCAAAGGTCTCGCTAACAACGTTAAGTTGCCAATAAAGCCGGAGATCGTTAGATTCTCGTAATGACGACTTTACTGTAGCAGCTACTCCCCTTTGGAATGAAGCACGATGAAGTTATAAAAAGGTATACGGGCTGTTTATTAATGGGTTTCAAAAATAAAAAATAAAATAAATGAGATATTATTTTGTTTTTTTAGAGTGACCATTAAATAAATTTTTATACATCCAAGCACCATAATCAACGTATGAAGGTCATAATGAGAAGAAGTCTCTGAGTAGAGAATTCTTTTTTTTCCTATTACCCTTTTATGACGTTGTACCCCCTTACTCTAATTGTTACAATATAACTATTCATCTGGTTATTATTACAATTTGTTAACATAATTATTATTATGTTTATTAAACGCCGTTAATTATTCGCACCATTAATTTTAGGAGTGACTCGCCATCAATATTATTAAACAAAAAGATCGTGAAGAGCTGGACAAGAAACTTCCTACGATGCCATGGTATATTGAAAAATTTATTAATTACAAACTTCCGGATTTATCTCCTTCATCGCTTGTCGAATATATGAGAGACTATGAAACCTTTCTTAACTGGTTAATGGCAGAAGGCCTTTCTGAAGCAGCAACTATTAGAGATGTAGCTTTGCTTGAACTGGAAAAGCTGCATATGGACAGTATAGATGGCTTTCGTATGTATTTATCGACTCATAAAGTAGAGCGAAACAGTAAAACGACGATCTCACGCAAGCTTTCCTCCCTCCGCTCGTTATTTCATTATTTAAGTCAAATTGCAGAGGATGAGGAGTTTTATCCTCTGCTCAAACGGAATGTTATGGCAAAGGTTACGATTAAACGTACGCATAAGCCGAAGGATACAGCCGCAAAGCTTGAGGGAAAGCTGCTTCAAGAAGAGGAAATTTCCGAATTTATGGCTTATATTAAACAGCATTATGGGACGGATGTTGCCAAAAACAAGCAGGCACTTTACGCATACGAGCTTAATATGATAAGAGATGCATGTATCATTAGCTTTATTCTACATTCAGGCTTGCGCGTATCTGAACTCGTCAATTTGAACGTCGATGATATAGATCTCAAGAAGAAGCTTTCCTATGTATATCGCAAAGGTAAAAATGACGATACGTTTAAAACCCCTGTATATTTTCGCCAAGAGGCGGTTGAGGATCTGCAAGCTTATTTGACTCTTAGGGAACTCCGTTACAAGGCGCCAAAAAGAGAAAAGGCTTTGTTTCTGGCTGTTGCTAATGGAAAAAATGAGGGTTCGCGCATGACGAAGCGAGCCATTCAAGAAATGGTCCTGAAATATGCCAAACGCTTTGGAAAACCTTACTTATCCGTACATAAGCTCAGACATAGCTTCGCCACGGACTACTATCTGCGAAACGACATCTACAAAACTCAAGAGCAGCTTGGGCATGCTTCACCGGAAACGACGCAAATTTATGCGCATTTAACAGATAAAACGATGGCACAAGCAATCGATCGCACAAAAAAAGAGGACGAGTCAAGCTAGCGCATTTTTTGCGTAAGCCTGACTTGCCCTCTTTTTTTATTTAATGCCATTAAGAACTGGTTTGCAAAATAACTGATTCCTGCATAGACAGCTGTGTTAGAACAAGATTGGAGTAGATGCCGCCTTTCTTCATCAGCTCCGAATGCGACCCCTGCTCGGCTACTCTTCCGTTCTCAATGACGAGAATAAGATCAGCATCCTTAATGGTGGATAGTCTGTGCGCGATAATAAAAGCTGTTCTTCCTGCTAGCAGCGTATGCAAAGCCTCTTGAATATGCTGCTCTGTTTCCATATCTACGCTGGAAGTAGCCTCGTCTAATATGAGTATGCCGGGATCTGATAGCAATACACGGCCGAAAGCGAGCAATTGCCTTTGGCCTACCGAGAGTTTTGAGCCTCTCTCCTCCAGCTGCGTTTGATACCCTTCTGACAATTTGCTTACAACGCGGTCTAGCCTTACGCTCTCGGCTGCTCTAAGCAGCTCTTCCTCTGTTGCATGGTCGTTGCCATAACGCAAGTTCTCTTCTACCGTACCCGCAAAAATAAATGAATCCTGAAGCACGATCCCCATTTGCTTGCGTAGTGATTCGAGCGTTGCCTGCTTGACGTCCATCCCGTCAATTCGTACAGTACCGTCTGTAGCATCGTAGAAGCGCATCAAGAGATTAACGATCGTGCTTTTTCCAGCGCCGGTTGGCCCGACTAAAGCTACTCTTTGCCCGGGCTTAACGAGAAATGAAACGTTATGAAGCACATCAGGTTTATTTTCCTCATATCGAAACGAAACATTATCAAACTCRACCTCGCCGCGAACCTGCGGCAGTTCTAAAGCATGCTTGCTATTTTTCACCTCTGGATCGGTATCCAGCACTTCAAATATACGCTCGGCAGAAGCCATAGCTGACAACAGCTGGCTATAAACCTTGGATAAGGCGCTCAGCGGCCCCCAGAAGCGCCATAAATAATTAATGAACGCCATAATGAAGCCAAGCGTAAGCGCGCCTTCAATGACCTTCGTGGCTCCGAACCAAACTACGATACAGGTGCCCAGCATTCCGATCATTTCAACCAGTGGATATACAGTCGATTCCAACGTAATTGCTCGCATAAATGCGCCTTTGTTGCGGGTATTTATGCCTTCAAATCGCTCATTATTAGTCCGCTGGCGTGAGAAGGCTTGAATGACACGAATGCCCTGTATCGTTTCGTTCACATTACCGTTAATCGATGACATCGTTGAGCGTGAACGCGACCATGAGCCTTCAATTTTTGGACGGAGCTTAGCAACGATGAAATAGAGCAGAGGCATCATAATAAATGAGAGCAAAGCAAGCTGCCAATCCATCCAGATCAAAATAATGACGATGCCAAGTAAATGCGTAACCTCCATTACCATCGTTATCAAACCGCCGTTGATTAGCTCTCCAATTGCATTTGTATCATTCGTAATTCTGGACATAATTTTACCAGCGGGACGTCCATCAAAAAAACGAAAGGACAAGGTTTGCAAATGATTAAATAATTGCTGACGAAGATCAAACAAAATACGTTGACCTGTAAAATTGATCCATCTGGTATGCATATAGCTAAACAACCAGCCTATTAGCTTAACGCCCAGCAGAATAGCACCCAATACATGGATAACCGAATAATCTTTTTGGTTTATCCCTTTATCGATGATATATGCTAGAATAATTGGCTCGGATAAGCTTAATAACATATTAATAAGTACTATAATAATGACCCACGTCATTAATTTGCGATAAGGGATAAGATATTGAAGCATACGCCGCATGTATTTCCCATTAAACGGCTTTTCTTCTACATCAGAATCCATATCCCACTCCACTTGACTCATGTTTTCACCTCTCTTCTATTGATGCGCGATTTGCTTCTGTCTATCGAACAATTGACGGAAGAAGCCACTGCCTTCATTTAGTTCCTTATGTGTGCCTTGTTCAGCCACACGGCCATTTTCAAGCACAATAATACGGTCCGCATGCTGAATCGAGGAAAGCCGCTGCGCGATTATAAATGTCGTACGACCCTTCATGACTTCTAATAAAGCTTCATGAATAGCTGATTCTGTTGCTGTATCTACACTCGCTGTCGCTTCATCCAGTACTAGAATTGGCGGATCCATTAAAATCGCACGAGCAAGCGCCACGCGTTGTCTTTGTCCGCCAGAGAGCCCGACACCCCGCTCACCGATTCGCGTATCGTAGCCGCTTGGCATGCTTTCGATGAAGGAATGGATTTGCGATTTGCGTGCTGCCTCCTCAATTTGCTCCTGCGTCGCATCCGGAAGACCGTAGGCGATATTATCTCTAATCGATGCTGAGAACAAGAAGGTCTCTTGCGGTACAATTCCTATGCTTCGCCGCAGTCCATCAAGCTCATATTCCCGCACATCTACACCATCAATGAGTACACTGCCACCGGACACATCATAATAACGAGAAAGCAAGCCAATCAGACTGCTTTTGCCTGAACCCGTAGCTCCGAGTACACCGATCACCTCACCTTGCTTCACTTGGAAAGAAACCTCATCCAATATCGGCTTATCCTTCGCTAAATCCTGATCGGAGAAGAAGAATGTTACACGATCAAAAACGACGTTGCCGTGCATTCCGTCCGTAATTATCGCTTGTTCAGGGGTTTGAATATCAACCGGTGTGTCCAGCACTTCAAATACACGTGGTGCTGCTTTAATCGCTTGTTGGAAAATATTAATTTGCCAGCCTAGCATGTTCAGCGGCCAAATAATGCCCCATGTGTACCATTGAAACGCCATGAAGGTACCAATCGACATCTCTTCCCGAGCAACAAAAATAGCACCGATCCAGATCATCAAAACAAACGTGAGTCCTCCGTAAAAGCCCATGAGCGGAAATGCTTTTGCCTCCAGCCTTGCCCGGTCCATATTTGTATCAAAGTTTTGCTCATTTCGCTCAGCGAATTTCCGTTGTTCTACGGACTCCGTTGCAAAAGATTTGACAACTCGTATGCCTGAAATATTTTCTTGAAGCGTAGTCGTTAAGCGCCCCATTTGTTCACGAATATTGGACCAAGCTGGTCCTACTTTGTGATTAAAGCGAAATAACACGAACAAAATAAAAGGAATTGTAATTAAGCTGATTAAAGTTACTTTCCATTGCATCGTCATCATGAAAATCGTCGTTCCGATAAATGTCAGCATGCCAGTAAATAGGTTCATCGCTCCAAACCCGACAAAGTTTTTTACCGCATCAATATCACCAGTCATTCTGGACATGAGCTGACCAGTCTGCGCACGGTCATAATAAGAAAATGATAACCGCTGCAAATGCTCATAAAGCTCTTTCCGGAGTTTAAACACGACATTTTGGCCGACTAGCTCTTGGGAATAACCTTGTATAAACATGCCTAAGCTCTTTAAAGCTTGAATGCCTGCCAAAGCAAGTGTTAATCCGATCACAACGGACATATTGCTTTTTCTGATCCCTTCGTCAAATATTTTGGCTAATACCCAAGGAGCTACCAAATCGAATATCGTCGCAAAAATCATAATGATAACCGCTGTAAATACCCATTTGGCACTCGGTCTTACATAAATCATCAAACGTAACAGCGTTTTCATTGGATTGCCCCTTCCCCTATAGGAAACAAAAAAAGACCTCAAGCCATAATCGGCTTGAGATCTTCGTATAATAGCGTGCAACGGTCAAAAAAGCTGCGTTGACACCAATGAACGAAGGCAGCCCGATCGGCATGTTTGAACAACAAGATGGAAATTCATGCTAAACTGCGCGCCTTCGACATTCATTCCAATCTGATTGAAAAACATTCGTGAGCCCCCCTTTTCGTATCCATTTGATCATATTTTCCTAACCCATCCAAATCTTAACACCTGTTTCTGCCTTTGCGCAAGAGGTTTTTACAAAAAAATGATTTAAAACCTGTCCGACTCATTCGGCAAATCAAAGTCGCTTGAGGAGATGCCTTCCTCTACCGCAAACTCAAAATCTTCAATATCGTAAATTTGTACAGGAACCTCTGCTTCTATCAGCTTATCTTGAAACTCAAACTGATCCGACAGCAATGGGACTTGCAGCTTCAACCCTGTTAACAGCAATTCCGTTTCGATCGGATCGAACATCTCGCCATAATGGGCATTATCGACAGCATGCACGACCGTAAAATGAATCGTATCATTTAGAATGAGCGGAGAGCTTTCTCGCCAAGGCACTTGCATAGCCTTTTCAATTTTTTTGCGATTAAGAGCATCCTCAAAAAAAGAAATAAGTTCATTTATTTTGGTTTTTACATGCCCATCATCATCTGGATCATCCATGACAGGTTCAACACCGTCTCTCATTTCATACAGCTCAGCTATGGATGAATAAGGTACGACAAAATCAATTGGACGACTCGGTACAAGAAGATGTCCATACGTTGCCACCAGTACTGCCTCTATTACAAAACGTCGCCGCATGTGATCTCCTCCTATCATTTTGTGAAATAAAGCTAGTTTCATAGAACCGGTATACAAATAAGAATGGTTACACATTATTATACAATAATATATTGCATGTACACGAGAGCCATAAATCCAGATTTGCACAATATGTACGCCTCGCAGTAAAATGATCGTTATATTAGAATTTATATAGCTTCGTTATAGTATAGGAGGGTAATACAAATGCAAAAAGAAGAAGCCATCATCATTGGAGGCGGTCCGTGCGGCTTGGCAGCAGCGATTGAACTCGAACGGATTGGTCTCCAGCCGCTTGTCATAGAGAAACGCAACATTGTACATTCAATCTCGCAATATCCCACTTATATGCAATTTTTCAGCAGTCCAGAAAATCTTGAAATCGGCGATATACCATTCACAACGGCTAACGATAAGCCTTCCAGACTGGAAGCACTTAATTATTATAGAACAGCCGCGCAGCGCAAAAACGTTCGTGTGCAAGCCTATGAAATGATAAATAAGATTACGCCTGAGAATGGACAGTTTATTTTGCATGGAGAAGATCGTTTTGGCGAGAAGCGCACATACCAAAGCAAGTATGTCATCATCGCTACAGGTTATTTCGATCATCCGAATGAGCTGGGCATTCCCGGTGAGCAGCTCGATAAGGTTAGTCATTTCTTCCGCGAATCGCATCCCTACGTTGGTATGAAAGTTGCCATTATTGGCGGCAGCAACTCCGCAATCGATGCGGCTTTAGAGCTTGAGCGGGTCGGTGCAGAGGTAACGGTCGTCTATCGCGGCAATGATTATTCCACCAGCATTAAGCCATGGGTTAAGCCAGGTTTCCAGAGCAAAGTAACGAAAGGCTCTATTCGCATGCTGTTTCAGTCAACTGTAACCTCTATCGAAAACAATGACATCACTGTACTAGGACCTGAAGGCGAGATCCGTTTGGAAAATGATTTTGTATTAGCTTTGACCGGCTTCCATCCCGATCGCAACTTCCTTAACACAAGCGGCGTTACGATTGAGGAAGAAGGGTATCCAACCTTCAACGAAGATACTATGGAAACGAATGTTCCAGGCATTTATCTCGCAGGAGTGGTAGCCTCCAGACATGAAGCAAATGAAATTTTCATCGAATCCGGACGGTATCATGGCCATAAGATTGCCGAACATATTTTAAGCCTCAAATGATTATATGGTTAAGCTTTGAATCAAACACCAAAAAAAGGGAATCAGCTTTTTAAGCTTGATTCCCTTTTTTTTCGAACTGGTTTTTAAGAGCGTTGATTTGTTTGTCATCTGGCTGCTTATCGCCATACCTTGCTTCTTCGTACAACTCAATAAATCGAGGCATATTGTCGAGCTTGCCAGCCTGCCATGTATTCAGGTCTTCTGACGTTTCGCGCGGAGTCATATGTTCTTTGACCGTATACCCCTGTTCGGCGCTGCTTCTCAATAAGCGAGCATATAAAAACCTGATTTTTTCTGTATTTGTTCGCAGCTCGTTCCATTCCTGGGCAAAGGAGCGCTTCTTTGGCAGCAGCTGCTTCAGTTTATTGCCCATTTGCTCCCGCCATTTAGTTAATGTCATTAAACTTTCAACTTCATCTGTAAAACCAACCCCGTTATTGCGGCTATCTGCTCCTCTTTCCTGCAATTTAGCAGCAATCAGCTTCGCCCATTGCATTACCTTTCTAGCAATAAAATAGAACAGAATGCAGAGGATGATGATGACTAACACGATGCCGATGATTTTCGCAATTTGCTCGAGTAGCAGCATCCAATCAGACGGCGGCTTCGTTTCCTCCAAAGGCATCTCAGGTGTTGAAGAATCAATAGGAGGTTCTTCGGCCGGTGTTTGCTCCCTAGACTGGTTTAGCCAATTCATTATTCGTTCAATGATTGAATGAAAGAAGCTCTCAATCATCTTCTGAATTTGGCGGAAAAGAGCAAGAATGCTAATGATGCTGACGATTACAATAATTAATAGACGATTTTGGCGTTTAAAAGCAAGAGTAGCTGACGTTTTACCTGAATCTACTGTTTCACTGTTCAAATGCCGCTCATTTGCAAAAAAGAAAAATATAATGACGGCAGCAATTCCGCAAACCATTAAAAGACCGTTGTACTCCATCAGTTTTTTTAACGCAATTATTTTTAACGGCTGCACAGCTACATAAAGGAGCACGCCAATCAGCATCTGTGTATTGGGAAATGAGTTGAACCATCCCCGCAATTGCGCCGACATGCCCCTCATTGCTGCTACAGCAGCAGCAAGTCCGCATACAACCATAGGGACGATATCCACATTACCTACCCATGCGATAATGAACAAACTGCTATGCAACGCCCCAATAGCAATAGCTAGAAGCAGCTTCACGCCGTATCGTAATCTTGGATATTTTCCGAGAATTAGCGATGCTGCCCAGTAGCAGAGAGGAATCGTTGCTATCCATGGCCACAAAGCTCCAGCAGGCAGCAAGTAAACAGCTATCGCTATAAATACGGGCAAATAAAAGAGCAGTTCAATAACGCCTTGACCTAGGGTATTTAAAGGAAAAGATCGCTTTTGGGGCTCATTCACGCGGTCACCTCTTCTCTGCTGCTACCTGATATCGCTTGTCCAACATCGCTAATCGTTGGCTTAGCTTTATCTGTCAGCATCCAAACTGCGACTGCATTGCCGTTGTAGCGAAGCTGTTCAGCTTGTTTTTCCAGTTCTTCGTTCCAATAAGCCGTAATCATTAGCACATCTCGTTCACTGAAGCCGCTTCTTGCTTCGCGTTCCAACAAATGATGAAACAGCTCTGTGCGTTCAATATCGAGCTTCGCCATTTCCTCTAAAATAACGATTAAATGCTCATGCCCGCCTCTAGGTTCAATGTGGACGCTTTCCATCATGCCGGTCAAAGGCATATTGGATGCAAAACCAACTTCCATGCCCTGCTGAATTACAGCTTCAGCTGCCCCTGCTGCCCATTCAATGCCTAGCTCGATTAACGATAAATCAGTTACGCTTCGCCACATGCCCTCTACATCGTCCACATTCAAATAAATCATCAGTCTGCGGTCCGCGGTAAAATCATACTGATGGACTTGAAGGCTTCCTGTTTTTGCAGTAGCTTTCCAGTTGATTTGCTTATACGTATCGCCCGCTTGATAATCACGAACGCCTGCAATAATGAATGGATCGTTGATAATCCAGCGGCGAATCGATTGATCACCCTGCCAGCTATGATAAGGCAGCTCATGAATGGGGACCTCGGCAGGCTTTGGATAAACAAGCAGTTCCCCTTGAAGCGCAATTTGAGCGGACGAATGGGTTAAACCAAGCGGATCACCGCCCGTTAACGTGACGGTTTGAAGCTTGTACCAGCCTCGTTTTGCACAGGTGATGCGGTGTGTGCGCGTAATTTTTGTATACGGCGATAGACTAAAGAAGCTCTTATGGTTCTGATAAAGCTGCCCGCTGCTCACAGAAAAATTATCAAGCTGTTGAAAATGCAGATGAGTGGATAGCTGTGATTCCACGCGCAGCCAAGGCACCGGCAGCCATTTGGCGTTTGCCATCTCTTCTATCATCTCAACTTGCTCACCGCTATAGCATGTTTTGCTCGTAAAACGCCGTTCATATTGGATACGGCGCAATACGAGCTTTTGAAATATTTTGCCCTGTAGTGACAAAATGACGATTGCAGCTAATATAAACCAGAATAAAATCATCAGGCTGCCTAACGAGCCGTAACGCCTGCTTCAGCAGGCACGGCCGTCAAACGAATAATGTCATCAATAATGGACTCCGCCTGATTTGCTGTACGATGCATGCCGCGAATGGCTAGTCGGTGGGACAAGACCGGCTTCGCCATTGCCTTTATATCATCTGGCGTAACGAAATCACGTCCTCGCAAAATGGCATGGACCTGGGAAGCGCGGAGCAGCGCTTGACTGCCACGCGGACTGACACCAACAGAAACCTCCTCACGCCTTCGTGTTTGCTCCACGATTTGCAGCAAATACTGAAGGATGTCATCGTTCACTTTCACCGCTGAATAGGCTTGCTGTGCCTTCTGAATGACATCTATTCCTGCAACTGGCTCAAGCTCCGCAAGCGGATCATGATCTTTAAAACGTTTTAATAGCAGCAAACCTTCTTCAGTCGTCGGATAACCCATCTTAATTTTGAATAAAAAACGATCGAGCTGTGCTTCCGGAAGTGGAAACGTTCCTTGATGCTCCACTGGATTTTGTGTAGCAATAACCATAAATGGACGTTCCAAATATTTGGTTTCACCGTCGATGCTGATTTGACGCTCTTCCATACATTCGAGCAAACTCGATTGGGTACGAGGCGTCGCACGATTAATCTCATCTGCTAACAGCAAATGAGTAAACAATGGACCAGCTCTGAATTCAAACTCGCTTATTTTTTGATTATAGAAATGAATGCCGCTTAGATCCGATGGAAGCAAGTCGGGTGTAAATTGAATTCGCCTGAAAGATAAAGCCAATGATTTGGCCATAGATTTAGCGAGCAAGGTCTTTCCTGTTCCAGGCACATCCTCGAGCAGCACATGCCCTGATGTAAGGAGTCCGATGAGCATTAGTTCTACAACTTCCTCTTTGCCTACGATGACGCGTCCAATATTAGATTTCAATTGTTCGGCTAGTAGTTTTATCGCTTCAATAGACATAAGTCAACTCCTTCGTTAGGTTGTAAAGCCTGTTCGAGCACGCTGCAGTTTTTGTAGTTCACTCCAGCGAATCATACGGATGTTTTCTTTTTGCAACGTATTCTTGATCTCTGCATCACGGAATAATTCGAACTCCATTCCCCGCTTTAGAGGCTGCATGTGAAAAGCATTCAGCTCATCGGTTACGAGAGACGGATGTATAATAATTTCAGAAACGCCTGGTTGCAGACCCTCAAGCACCTGCTGCATGCTTGCCTTTAGTGAATCAAATGTTTCACCCTCCTCCAAGTGGAACGGCAAGCCGATTAAATAATCAAGGATAACAACACCCTTCGAATCCGCCAGCATTCCGAGCTGTTTGGCTTGCTCTTCCAGCTCAGGAGAGGCCACTTGACCAATATTTTGCCTTAAATTACGCGGCAAACGGAAAGGCAGGCCATAGGAAGCGCATACATCCAGAACGATAGATAAGAAATTTCTGCCGGTTGCTAACCCATACAAGCTTCCCATGTGATTGTCCGCATGCGATGGTTTCATCCCCATAGCTAAAGCCATTTCAATTTGTGCGATAAGTTCTTCTTTTACTTGCTCTGGATCAGCTTGCAGCTCAAAGGTTTTACTGTCCTTCGGGAAATAATTTTCATGGGTGACAAGCGAACTTGTGCTTCCTTTGCGGTTGACTGGACCCCAGCGGTACATATCCCATTCGCTAGTAAATGTGAAATGGACACCCACATCGACTTGCGGGTGCCTTGCACTCCATAGCGCTGCTTCCCTCGCCCAGCCGCAAGGCATCATAATCGTCGCCGAGCTCACCGTTTGTTCTAGCAGCAGCTGCTGAATGCCGACATTTACCGAATGGCATACTCCATAGTCATCTGCGTTAATAATGAGCAGTTTTTCGTTCTCGCCGTATCCGAGTGCTTTGGCTAAACTCATGAAAAATCATCCTCCCAATGTTCATTAATCCAGCGGCAGCCAAATGCTGACTGATCGATAATGCCGCAAAGTATTTCCTCATCATCTAAATTATCTCTTAAGCGTATGGCAAAATGCAATGCTACATCAAGCAATCTTAATTTCATTAATATCGGCAATATCTTAATTTCATGAAGAGTTAACGGATTCGTATCCTGATATCCCTGCAATAAAAGCTTCACCTTCTCTTTTATATTTAGGCCGTCTGGTTTTATGATATCGACAATAATGACAGCAAGCTCCATCGCTCTAACATCGACAGTCGTGAATTCAAAATCCAGCACGCCTACGATTTCATCACCTTGACATACCGTATTATTAAAAACCAAATCACCATGGATCCATTGTTCCGGCAGCCCGACAAGTTGATTACAATCCTCTTTCAGCTTCAGACGCTCCTCATGCAAGGCCATGAAGCTTGATTTTCTACCTTTAAGATCTACGGACAACTCTGCCATTGCAAAAAAAGCTTCCTCATCCATCAAAGCATATGTATTCTCCAACATGAAATAAGGGCTGTAAAGCGGCAAGCCTTTTGGGTTTATTCCGCTTAAAGCGCTAGAAAGCTTCGCAGCTGTAACGCCTAGCGCATAAACATGCGCTGGGTTTGAAACCGTCGGTCGGTCACCATCAATAAACTGAAATAATGACGATAAGGTGCCATCTGTTGCAACGCTAATCGTTTCGCCTTGTTTATTCTGAATTGGAATCGGCACCTTAAATGTTAGCTTCTGTTTATTCAAATCGTTCAGTATCTCATGTTCAAGCCTTACAATATCAATATCCTTATGGTTATTGTAAATGCGAAAAACAAATTTTTTATTTCCCGACGAAATGATTCGGGTCGTATTATTCATTCCGCTCTCCCTGCTCTCAATAAGACAAGGCTCAGCGAACGCATATGCATCTAAATAAGCTGTAAAATCTATGGTGTCGGTCAAAACAGACAAGCCTCCTTATTGATCAAGCTGCAATCTTGTCAAGCGAGCCCCTAGCTGTTCCTGCCAGCTCGCAGCCAATTCTTTCACTTCAAGCAGCTCTCTTATTCCCTTTATGTCATCTTTATCACGGTACATGACACGGTTAGCTTCCATAACCGTTTTACGGGCCGGATGTTTATATTTAATTTCAAACGTCATCCCTGCCTGTATATGGCCCTCTTGGAGTACGCGGAAATAAAGACCTGTGTAGCCTTCACGCTGAACATGTCCCGGCAATTCCGGCAGCTTATGCCGCAGCCCCAGCTTATAGCACGGCTGTCTTGGCTGACTTACTTGGAGGATCACATCGCCTGCCTGGATAATATCGCCGATGCACAAATCCCCTTCAGTCCAGCTCGAGAGCGTAAAGTTTTCACCAAAAGCTCCGTAATCAAATGGCTCCTCGTATTTCTCACGCCAATAGGCGTATCGTTGCTCGAAATAGACGCATACCGCTTTGTCCGGTCCACCATGGTGAATCGTATCGCCTTGTCCATCGCCCTCAAGTCCTATAGTGCTCAAAGCATGGGTTGCTTGTGAAGGCTGCTTATAAATTCCTGTTAATATTTCTTTGCTGCCGTGTGTTATTGATTTCGGCATTCCTATATTTAGTGACACAAGTTTAGCCGTTTCTATATGATGTGTCATTCGCTTCGTTCCTCCTATTATGATCTCTCATTTGACTATTATAATCTTCTTAGGGAGATGTTGGCAAAGAGAGATCACTATATCAATAACTTTTGTGATTTTCCCTTTCCCCGCAACGCTTTCGACACATTCTACTTGCGTTAGCCACTGGCTGTCGAAAACCTCTCTTTTCTGTTGCTTATTGCGTTTCCCCGGGAAATGTTTTTTAAATAGTCCGACTATTTCCTGAATGAGCACATCATTATTTCCCGCAGCATCGATCAACAGATTAATTTAAAGGAAATTTTCTTTCCATAAAATAAAGCTCCTTGCGCGAACGATTAACTCTGCTCTGCAGGCTCATCCCATGTTTTTGCCGATACCTTAGCTCCATGAAAGAGATCAAAGTAAGAATTACAAAAGCTGCAATTGAGCCTCGATAATCGATGAATATAGCAACCAGTATCGTCGTTAACAGCAGCCAAGCTATGGAAACCACATGGATTGGGATACTCCAGCTGCCCAAATGCCACGGTGATTCATGCAACTGCACATGGTTCTTCCTTTGTTTTATTTTCCAGGCAATCGGTATGGCATAAGATAGATTTAAACAAATTATCGCTACAGTTAGAAGAAAAATGATTGTATCGTCTCTATAGCTGAAAAACGCAATGAGAAGAATAGTTAGTGAAATGACCGCACACAACCAGACGGCAGGAATCGGCGTCTGATGCCGCTCCGACACATTAGACCACCGTTGGCTCAGCGGCATGGCGCCATCACGTGATAGGCTGTATACAATCCGCGAGCATACTGTCATCGTCTGCAGTCCGCTGCTCCATAATGATAGAATGACAAAAATAATGATCATACTGGCGCCGCCCCAGCCAGCAGCTGCCGTTTGTAGAAACGTTCCCAACCAGCTTGGTCCGTTAGACAATGGAATGGATATAAGCATAAAGCTCAGAAGTACAAAACCAATAACAAATGTGTAAGCAGTAGATAAAAAAATCGACCACGGTGCTCGTACACGAGGATCAATTGTTTCTTCCGATCCTTGGCTTGAGCCCTCCATGCCAATAAATAGCTTTAACAAAAGGAGCGTACCGCTGACGAATGATCCCGCCTGCACGGTACCATTCCACTCTGCATTTTGAAATTGATACATCAATACAGGAGAATAGCTGCCTGGCCATGCAAGCCAAGCTAGCCCAGCAATAATGAATAAAGCAATAAATATTTGCAGTATAACGCCGCCTGCTTGCAGCTTGCTTAACATCCGGTTTCCAAAGTGGTTCACAGCACCTTGGGAAGCAGTCAGCACTGCAACGACACACCAAAAAGTGAAATCCGATGTTTGATAACCTATTCGAGCGGACATAAAACGGTCCAGTAAAGCTGCACATGCGCAGTTTAGCAGCGCAAGCATCGCTAAATGTCCAGATGCTTGAAGCCAGCCTGCTCGCACTCCCCATGAGCGCCCGCCTAATGAGGATGCCGTATGATAAATCCCGCCTGCAGTCGGTGTCACAGATGAGAGTTCTGCGAGAGATGCACTTAAAATAAGTGCAAATAAAGCGATTATAGGCAAACCAAATCCAATAACCGACGGTCCCCCCTCTCCGATCGCTGGCCCAAACAAAAAAGCTGCGCTTCCAATCCCCTCCTACGTAACTGTATGAGTGGTTTGGATGTCACATGCAAAAGGAAGAGTGATTAAAGCGCATAACAAAAACTCGCATCTATCTAGATGCGAGTCGATTGATTTCTTTTTTTTCACTCAGCTTGATTAGAACTTTGCTCCAGTATTCCATAAACGAGTGATTTGAGCTCTATGATATCAAAGGGCTTCGTAAAACAATGTGTAATGCCAAGCGCTAGCGCCTCTTCCATTATGTCTGGATCTGCATATGCCGTTATGAGAATGACAGGCACCTCTGGCGACAGCATTCTTATCCCGCGCAAAATTTCTATACCATCCATTTCGGGCATTTTCAAATCAAGCAGTACACAATTCGGCTTCTGCTTCTCGTAAATGTCCAAGGCGATACTGCCGCTTTCAGCTTCATAAACATCGATTCCCTTCGCAGCAAACAATTCAACAAGCATCATTCGAATTGCGGGCTGATCATCTACAACTAAAATCTTATAGAGCATATCTGCTGAATAAGGCATCGAGCTTATAGTTGCTTTCGCAGCTGCCTCAGCAAGGGGTTGATCTGCTATTCGATTCGTAGATATTGACGTAACTGTCGCGGATGGTAAAACAGGCGTCCTTTCGATGGAGCGTTGCTGCTCCTTTTCCATTTTTCGTTGGTGAAAGAAGACAAACGACACCGCGACAATTAATGCTGCTGCGAATAATATGAGAAAATATATCAATGCGTCGTCTCCTTATGTTCTTAGGCTGAATAACTGCTAAGAGAAAATGGTTTCATTCAGAATTAATCATTAACCAGCATCGGACCAAGTGGACCATCTTCATTAATGATATCTTGCAGTTCGTAGACGGATATTGGAAAATACAGAAATCCAAACACATAAGCCGCCAGCTCATATAGCTGGAAATAGACGACAAGTGAACGGTCCGCTACGTAATAGTCCTGGTCAGGTCTTATGGATTTGAAAGGCTCCAGCGTATCAATCTTTCTTGCCAAGATTTGTGCGCTTACGATAGCGCTTATCCGCGCCACATAATCCGACCCAGGCTTAAACAGCTGGGCCAGCGTATAGGTTTGTCCTGTCGATTGCTTAAAAGTCAGCGATTGCTGAAGCGTCAAGCCGTGAGCTCCACCAGTAAAGGCATAATTGAACAAGGAAAGACTAAGATAATCCTTTTGATTATTTTTCTGTTCAAAATAACCTAGCATCTGCGCTCTCGGATCATCAAGCGAACCTTGATTATGAACCATCTGCTGCACGGTATGATGAATCGTATGGTTGATCTTTTTATCTGCAGCTTCGCTTCTGCCTCCGCTCACATAAGGCAATGACAGCTCGGCTTTCGGAAAATCAGCTTTTGCCGTTTGGATAACGACTGGCGGTTGAAATGACATATGAAAGACACCTTCCTATTCGGTAAGATGCTCCATTGTATGCAATACACGTCTCATCTCATGCCAAACGATTCCGCCATGCGTAGAAGCGGACACCCCTCTACGCTCAAATTGCTCCGATTCGTAGAACGGAATCAAATGCTCCTCGCACATCAGTATAATGGTTTCAATCTGTGATAAACTACATTGTTCGATCAGCTTCCTCAGCAACAAAGTGCCGATTCCACGCCCGCGATAATGCGAATCAACTGCGATAGTAAGGATGCAAAAGTTGTTCCCCTCAAAAAAATCAGCTTGATTCCCCTTCATATCATCACCGCAATCAGTCTGTGAAGTACGAATGCCGTTTGTTATTCCAACTAATTGGTCGCCAAGCCAAGCTGACCAAAAAAATGAACGATAATGCTTATAGCGAAATTGAAACCCTGCCATGGTAGCAGCAGCTTCAGGAGAGTAGCATTTTTGTTCTAGCTTAATAGCAGCGTCGAGCTCAGCTTCTGTTATGAGCCGTAGTACGATCTCGTTCACAGGAGTGCCTTCTCGCGTTCAGTCAATCTTCTGCCGCTTACGTTAAGAACAAGTTTTCCGTCTTTCAAGCCGAGAATTTGATCAGCAAATCGCTCCGCCCAGTCCCCTTGATGCATAACAGCAATCACAATAACGCCTTGCTCCTTGCATAGCGCTTTCAAATCAGTTAGAACTTGATCCGCTGTATGGGGATCAAGTCCCGAAACCGGCTCGTCGGCTGCAATGACTTTAGCGCCATGAACGAGTGCTCTTGCAATAGCCATACGCTGCCGTTCGCCCCCGCTAAGAGTGCTCGCCTTCTGATGTGCTTTATCAAGCAGGCCGCGTTTTTCGATCATATCCATTGCACCCATATAATCATCATTACGTACCATCCCGGTCCATCTCCGCCAAGCAGGCGTTTGTGAAATTGAACCGATAATAACATTTTTTAATCCCGTCTTGTTCGGGAATAGAAAAGGTTTTTCTTCAACATAAGCAACCTCTCTGCGAACTTTAAGCTTGCCTTTGAATCCTTCTTTGAAAATATCTTTGCCATCAAATTGATAGGAGCCTTCACTCCACTTTTCTTGCAAGGCTAGGCACCGAAGAAGTGTGGACTTCCCGCTTCCGCTATCACCTTTAATGGCGATAAAGTCGCCGGGATAAGCCTCAAAGCTAATATCATCGAGCACCTTTGGCCCGCCGGGAATACGTCTGGATAAGTTCTTTACTTTGATCATTTTCCGCTCTCCTTCTGTTTGCAGCAACTGCTTCTATGAATCTAGTTTACGTTAAACAAAAAACAGTTTCCATACGAACAAATGTTTGGTATAATAAAAACAAGAACAAACGTTCTAATGATCGACGAATTCAACATTTTGAAGGAGGCCTGATCACCATGAATAACATCTGCGAAAATTTCCGATATGTAGAGAATGAACGTCCTGGACGCGACTTAACATTTAAGTTTTACGCCGATGGACGGCTTATTATCATCGATAATGTTGCAGAGGAGGTGATCACTCCCAAAGATTTAAAGGGCGCCAGCAAGGACTTCTACGTTCGCAGACGTATCGCCTTCATTAAGAATCAATTAAAAGCTTCACAGCTTAAATATGCATAACATGGATTAGAAGGAGAGCTGAAGCAATTCAAGCTCTCCTTCTGTGTTCATAAAAACTTGCTTCATTAAGGGAGCTGTTTGTTAATGCCGTTTAAGCTCGCAGGTCGCTTCGCGAATTTATCGGTTTTAAGCTTGCCTGACTGTCCACGCAAGGTAGAATGATTTTGACGAGATTCTCCATTGCCGTTTTTGTTGATAGCCATTGCAATCACCTCCACTATCATTATGCCGATATTATTGGATATGTATGTAAAAGCAGTTCCTCTCCTACACCCTACATTGACTCGACCCTGCCACTTGCGGTAGATTGATCATACAGTTTCAAGTTTTGCAAAGGAGATCGTATACATGAAGCAACAAATTATGTTTGACCTCGACGATACATTAATTCACTGCAATAAATACTTTTATTTGGTCATTGATCAATTTATTGATGCGATGACCACTTGGTTCGGCAGCTCTCCCCTCGTTTCAATACAAGCCATCCGAGACAAGCAAATGGAGATCGATATTGCCGGCGTAGCCGTATTCGGATTTAAAAGCGAGCATTTCCCACAATCGTTTGTTGATACTTACATTCACTTTTCTCATTTGACTGGTCGCAAGAGATCAACAAATGAAGAAAACTTTCTATGGAAGCTTGGCTTAAGTGTATATGAGCACGATACCGAGCCGTATCCAAATATGGAACAAACGTTGTTCTCACTAGCGGAGGCCGGCCATGAGCTTCATCTCTATACGGGGGGCGAGATGCCCATTCAACGTCGCAAGATTGAGAAATTAAACTTGGAGCGTTATTTCGATTCCCGCATCTACATTCGTCGTGTCAAAAATAGCGACGCATTAGAAACCATTTTGTCCAATGGTGTCTTCGATCGCAGCAGTACGTGGATGGTTGGCAACTCCATTCGAACGGATGTTGTGCCTGCATTAACAGCAGGTATTCACGCTATTCATATGCGTGCGATAACCGAATGGGAGTATAACATCATTCAGATTGAAGTGGAGCCAAAAGGCGCTTTTCTAACCTTGGATCATCTAAAGGATGTCCCGGACGCTATTCACGGGTACGTTAATCGATAATGAAATGACAATAACAAATAAACCCGAATTCGTCCCTTGATGCTTCTGACGAATTCGGGTTTTTGCTATGTGAGAAAAGTGGTCGCTACTGTTCGATTGCTAATTCTCCGGTATCTACATTTCTAAGCACTATTTTTCCTTCTCCAGGCGTACCATCCGGAAGCTCAAGCTTCAGCTTAGTCGTCTTCCCCTTCTCGACTAAAGCTTTCACCTGAGTATCCGTCAAATTCCTGCCAAAGCTTTCTTTCCATATAACGAATTTACAACCTTCCTTATAGTGAGAACAGCCATAGCCTTTGCGCCCCATAAAGATGGAACCGCCGCAGCCTGGCCTTGGACAAGTGGCAATAACAGTCGGGCAGCCTGATACAGTAGACGCAGCCGATGCCACTTTTTTTGCCGCTCCAGCCGTTTTAGTTGAGGCTGCACGGTTGCGAGTCGCTGTACCTGACTTCCCGCCAGTGCCTTTGCGGGAATCAGGAGCTTCACTCTCAAATGATGTTTTGGCCGCTCGTGATTGAACGCGAACCTTGTCCACGATCATCGTCGCGAATTTTTTTACATTTTCCATGAATTGTCCATCCGAAGCTGTTCCTCTGGATATCTCGTTCAATCGTCGCTCCCACAACCCCGTCATCTCAGGAGAGGTAAGCAAATCAATACCAGCACCACGAATCAGCTCAATAGCTGTTCTACCTTTTTGTGTAACTTGTATTTTTTTGCCCTGCATTTCCACATAACCAACGTTTTTCAGCCGCTCAATCGTAGCTGCGCGCGTAGCTGGTGTACCTAATCCTGAATCTTTCATTGCATCTCGGACATCCTCGTCCTCAATTTGTTTGCCTGCGCTCTCCATTGCTTTAAGCAGTGTGCCCTCCGTGTAATGCTTGGGAGGCTGTGTGTCCTTCTCTTTCACAATGGCATCCGAACAGATAATCCCTGCATCTGCTGATATGGAGAACGGCTCATTTACTTCAATTTCTTCGTCCTCTGCTTCTTCCTTATCCTTGCTTTTGGCTGAAGGCTTTGCCTTCTCCTTCTTCTGGTCAGCATAGATGACCTTCCATCCTAAGCTAAGAAGCTCCTTAACCGTCGTTTTGAACATTTCGTTTTCTACCTCAGTCAAGACGGTGTGTACCTTATATTCAGCAGCTGGATAAAATTGCGACAAAAACCTTCGCACGATCAAATCATACAGCTTTTGCTCATCAGGGCTAAGTCCATTTGCTTTACGATTCGTTGGCAAAATGGCATGGTGATCCTCAACCTTAGTCGGGTTGCAAATAAATTTATTTCCCTTATGCACAAGGCTCCGATTAGCCCCTTTGACGAGATCATCATAGGCTGTACCTTGAAGTGCATTCAACGTTTTGTGCATTTCAGGGATGTTCTGCTCAGTCACGTAATTTGAGTTTGTTCTCGGATAAGAAATAACTTTATGCTTCTCGTACAAAGCCTGTGCTGTATCCAACGTTTTTTTCGCAGAAAAAGCATATTTGCCATTGGCTTCCCGCTGCAAAAGAGTGAGATCGTATAGCTTAAACGGATACTCCTTCGTATCCTTAACTTCATAAGACGCAATTCGTCCCGCCTTGCCTTTAACCTTTGCCGCAACGGCCTCAACTTTTGCTTGATCTGTCATTCTCTCGGCCTGCCACATGCCGCGGTACGTCATTTCATCCTGTGTGAAGTGTCCTTCCAGTTCAAAAAATTTCAAAGAGGAGAATGCTTCAATTTGCTTCTGCCGATCATATATAAGGGCAAGCACTGGCGTCTGAACTCTGCCAACCGATAGCAGCACATTATGCTTCGTTGTAAAAGCACGTGAACCGTTCATGCCGATCAGCCAATCCGCCTCGCTTCTTGCTGTTGCCGCGCGGGTCAAATTCTCATATTCGGCGCCCTCTTTCAATTCCTCGAACCCTTTTCGAATCGTCTCTGGTGTAAGGTCTGAAATCCAGAGCCGCTTAACGGGTTGGTTTAACTTAAGATGACGCTGGATAAGGGAAAAAATATATTGCCCTTCTCGCCCGGCATCACAAGAGTTGACAAGTAAATTACTGCGTTTTGCCAGATCACCGATAACCTTAAGCTGATCGATTGTTTTTTTGTTCGGTACGAGCTTGAACTGTGTCGGTATAATGGGAAGATCATTAATATTCCACTTTTTGTAACGATCATCATAGGCATCAGGCTCTGCAAGACCGATTAAATGACCGATCGCCCATGTAATAATATAATGCTCGCCTTCTATGTAGGAACGGTGATTTTTTGCTTTAGGATCGATTGCGGCTGCTATATTTCGTCCCATATCAGGTTTTTCCGCAATGATTAGTGTCTTCAAAAGATTATCGCTCCTTCATTAAGCTTTTCGAAAGTCTAACGTCTATCGCTCTTCACAATTAGCTATAAACGTTTCGCACTGTACAGCCACTAGAACATTTTACAGATTTCCGCGCAAAAAAGAAATGTTTTTCCCCATATCAAGTTTGAAATTTCTCCATAGAAAAAAGCAAACCCAAGTGGGAGAGTTGTCCCAATTGGGTTCACGGAAGGTCTGTGTTAATAGCCGGCTTCTCCATATAGGCAATGATTTTGGCGAAAATCGAACGAACACCGTCCGACCACTTCGGGTCTTCCGCATACTTTCGATTAATCCATGTAAACGGATCTACTTCTGCCGGTCTATCCTTGCTTAAGTTAAATACGGTTCGCGCCGCAATTTCTGCCGATTGCTTAATATTGGTGTTAAAATCCTGCCAGCTATGAAAAACATTAAAAGGATTGTTGGCAATCTTTTTATGCTGCTTATTCGTTTTCGGTACAAACCCTTGCTCTTGTCCAGTTATAGCGAATAAGACGGCCGGATGAATATCGAAGGCTTGCGCTGCCGTTATAATCGCTCCAAAATAAGGCTCCTCAGCTAGTATGGATGATTTCGTCTTTAAAAATGAGATCAACCGCGCTTGATCAATTTCTTGATAACGAAGCTCGATAGGCAGCCCGTCTACAGGGACAACAATAGGTTGAACTTGGTTGATAACAACGGGTGGCTGCAGCTTGTTGTCAGACGGTAAATTTAAAGACCAGCCATACAATAAAGTAGCTGCAATTAATAGAATACTTAATGTGCTGTATATATAAGTTCTAGTACTAATCCTACGTGCTAATGCGTTGCTCCATTTCGTTGCAGGCAGTGAAATGACCTCTGCATGAGTTGAAGCTTGTGTGATTTTACGCGATTCAGCACCTTCAGTAATAAGCAATCCTCTCAGCTGCGTCAAAAGGCCATTCTCAGCCTCATTTGAAGCTACACCCGATTGCTCCCTGTTTAATACGAGCTCGTCCATTACACGCTGTATGAGAGGCTTCTTGCAGCTTATGAGCAGCTGCTCCTCCAGCCAATCATGGAACGGATCATATATTTCTGCTGAAGTTCGATCTAGCTCTAAGCAGGCTTGAAAAATATCTTCCGCTCTAACCGGTCTTTGCCGCTCCAAAACAGCTGTTCTAATGAGCATTTCTGTGACGGAGCGTTTAACGCTGGTCTCGAAATTCGGTAATTGCTTATGTATTATGCGTTTGACCGCATCCGCTACAATTTCTGCTCGTTTTTCCCCAGGCAGCGCAGCGTATTTGTGTTGTACATAACTTCGAATATTTCGAACGTCTGTTGGTGACAAAACATATGCTTCATCGGCTGCCATGACGAATCGCCCCTTCGCGTCATCTCAAACCGATTTTACCACAAGTTTCCTTAGGACAGTGAGCTTAGTTTTTGAATTTCGTCTTGAATGTGCGCGGCTGCAGTTTAAATGCTGTTATTTGTTCCTTCTCGTTAACCGTAAATTGATATTCACAATCACAGCCTTTATCATGCGGGACAGTATTGATCCCATACTCAGCAAGAAAAGCGCCCTAAGGCGCTTCTCATTCATCAAATTTATTATCTCACGTCCAATATTTAAGGAAGCATCGATGATCCCATCAAATATTTATCCACTTCACGTGCGGCCTCGCGACCTTCATTAATCGCCCAAACCACTAAGCTTTGACCACGGCGCATATCGCCTGCAGCAAATACTTTATCCACATTAGTGTTGTATTTGCCATAAGTCGCTTTTACGTTTGTACGACGGTCTTGTGCAAGACCAAGCTGCTCAATCAGCGTCGTTTCAGGGCCTTCAAAACCTACTGCAATAAATACAAGATCTGCAGGCCATACTTTTTCTGTTCCTGGAATTTCACTATATATTTTACGTCCAGTCTCATCAACCGTACGTTCAATTTGAACAGTATGAAGCTCTTTAAGGTTTCCATTGCCATCGCCAACAAATTTCTTCGTTAGTACAGAAAACGCTCGAGGATCTTCGCCAAATAGTGCTTTTGCTTCCTCATGTGCATAATCAAGCGTGTACACATTCGGGAATTGCGGCCATGGATTTTTATCGTTGTCTCGCACTAGCGGCGCTTTCGCATGTGTGCCGAATTGCGTAACCGACTTACAACCGTGACGCAGTGCAGTAGCCACGCAGTCCGATCCAGTATCTCCGCCGCCAATAACGATAACGTCCTTGTCTTTCGCGGAAATATAGTTTCCATCTTCAAGATTCGAATCCAAATAGCTCTTAATTGTGCCATTCAAGTAATCCATTGCCATGTGAACACCGTTCAAATCGCGGCCTTCCATTTCAACGTCGCGAGCTCTTGTCGAGCCTCCGCATAGAACGACTGCGTCAAAGCTATTAACAAGCTCAGAAGCTGTAATATCTTTGCCGATCTCTGTATTCGTTACAAACTCAACGCCTTCTGCTGCCATAATATCAACACGGCGCTGAACCACATGTTTCTCAAGCTTCATTGTAGGAATACCATAGGTTAGCAAGCCGCCGATGCGATCTGCGCGCTCATATACGGTTACGGTATGTCCTGCTTTATTCAGTTGTGCAGCAGTTGCCATTCCAGCAGGGCCTGAGCCTACCACGGCAATTCGTTTACCTGTGCGGACTTTTGGCGGTTGTGGAACAACCCAGCCCTCTTCAAACCCGCGATCAATGATTGCTTGTTCGATCGTTTTAATCGTTACAGCATCGCCTATTAAACCAACCGTACAAGATCCCTCACACGGTGCTGGACAAACGCGGCCAGTGAATTCAGGGAAATTATTCGTTTTATGCAGACGGTCTAGCGCTTCACGCCATAACCCGCGATAAATCAAATTATTCCATTCTGGAATGAGATTGTTTACAGGGCAGCCTGAAACCGAACCTGCCAGTTCAATGCCAGTGTGGCAATATGGTGTACCACAGTCCATGCAGCGAGCGCCTTGTGTTTTTAACTGCTCATCCGAAAAATGCTTATGAAACTCTTGCCAGTCTTTGATACGCTCTAGCGGGTCGCGATCGGCCGGCAATTCGCGCTGAAATTCCATAAAACCAGTAGGTGTAGACATGATCGCATTTCCTCCATCCATATTTCCCGTTAACACTGCTTAGATTCTCTTTAAAACTATATCGGGAATTCTTAAAATATTCAATAACGAACTTTCTGCGAAAACGAATATTTTGTCTAAAGCACTCGTTTACTATTTTACAACATCCTAGCATTCAAGTACTTATGAAGGTAATGGATTATGCGTACAATCATTTGCACTTTCTGACATATCGTTCGTCAAACGTTCGGTTTTACCTTAAAAAGCTATACTTCCGACCGAATAAACGTTTGAAACGTGAAAGCATACTTGTTTTTTTCATCACTATCTCTGCTCTCGCTTTCCACAAGCTTCCACTGCGAATCAGAGAATGCAGGAAAAAATGCATCTCCGCCTTCAATATCTGCTTCCACTTTTGTAAGCAAAATTTTATTAGCGAAGGGCAGGAACTGCTCGTAAATATCAGCACCGCCTATCACAACAAGCTCTTCAGCTGTATATAATTCTAGCGCTTCTTTAATCGAATGTACGATTTCACAGCCCTCAGGGTGGAAATCCGTTTGACGTGTCAATACAACATTTCTACGATCAACCAATGGCTTAGGCAGGGATTCAAACGTCTTACGGCCCATGAGTACCGTTTTACCAATCGTCATCTTCTTGAAAAAAGCCATTTCTGCTGGCAAACGCCATGGCAGCTTGTTTCCTATTCCTATAGTTCTATTGCGATCCATAGCGGCAATCAAAGTTATATTCATAATGGTTAACTCCTTTCTTAATTTATTAAAATGAATATGAATTTACACAGCTACCGGAGCTTTAATCGTTGGATGCGGGTTATAATCCGCAATGGATAAATCCTCAACTGCAAAGTCGAAGATTGATTTTTTGTCTGCGTTTAATTTTAACTGAGGGAGCGGTCTAGACTCTCTGCTTAGCTGAAGCTCGATTTGCTCCAAATGATTCGTGTAAATGTGGGCATCTCCAAGCGTATGAATGAATTCTCCCACTTCAAGCCCGCATTCGTGTGCAATCATATGGGTCAATAAGGCATAACTTGCGATGTTAAATGGTATGCCTAGGAAAATGTCAGCGCTTCGCTGATAAAGCTGGCATGAAAGCTTGCCGTTTGTTACATAGAATTGGAACATGGTGTGGCAAGGAGGCAGTGCCATGCTCGGTACGTCTTCTGGATTCCAAGCGGAGACGATCAGTCTTCTCGAATCCGGGTTTTTCTTAATCGTCGCAATGACATCCTTAAGCTGATCAATCGCATCCCCTTGCGTCGTCTTCCACTCTCTCCACTGCTTGCCATATACGTTGCCGAGCTCGCCGAATTCAGCGGCAAACTGGTCATCCGTTAAGATGTGCTGCTTAAAGAGATCCATTTGCTCAACATACACTTTAGAGAATTCAGCATCCGTTTGCGACCGAAGACCAAAATTCGTCATGTCAGGGCCCGTGTAGGATGCGCTCTCCACCCATCTCTTAAACGCCCATTCATTCCAAATATTATTATTATGCTGCAGCAGATAACGAATGTTTGTATCTCCTTGAATAAACCAAATCAACTCACTGGCAATTAATTTGAATGGCACACGTTTAGTTGTAAGCATCGGAAAACCTTCGCTAAGATCAAAACGCATTTGATAGCCAAAGGTAGAGATCGTTCCAGTCCCCGTTCGATCTTCTTTTTTTGTTCCATGTTCTAAAACATATTTTAACAACTGCAGGTAGGTTTGTTCGCTTTTGCTCATTTAGACATTGCTCCCTATCATGAAAAAAATCAGAAAAATAACAATAATTATATCATCAACCAGGGTTTCTGTCCTGTTTTCGTTTCTTTCTCAGCGCATGCCTCTCAGGAGCGGAAAGATGCAGCTTTATCTCCTCTTCTGTCTCTGGGACGACCGTTGGGACAATAGTAGGTTTGCCATTACCATCAATTGCAACAAAAGTGAAAAAAGCAGTAACTGTCGTTTTGCGCTCACCGGTGAACAAATTTTCGGAATGAACGGACACGAACACTTCCATCGAGCTGCGATTTGTCCACGAAACAAAGGCTTCAACCTCAATAACTTCTCCGACCCGAATCGGCGCCAAGAAATCAAGACTGTCCGTTGATGCGGTTACAGCTTGCATCCGTGCATGTCTCATGGCTGAGATCGCAGCAACCTTATCCATGTACTCCATCAGCTTTCCGCCAAACATCGTATCAAAATGATTCGTATCCAAAGGAAAGATCAGCTGCGTCATAATTGTGCGTGATTCTCTAGCCATTTTCGTTAATTGTTCCATGCTCGTGTACGCCTCCTATTTGTTGGATTAAAGCTCTTGAAGCGCAAAGAGGCCCCGCCGGCTGGAGAGCCGCGTGACCTCTGTTGTCGCAAAACGATAGCATTATTGCGATTTATTTAATGAAAGTGTGGATCGGGTGGCCAAGTGCAACCTCGGCTGCATCAAGCACGATTTCACCAAGTGTAGGATGCGCGTGAATTGTAAGTGCGATATCCTCAAGAGTTGCGCCCATTTCGATAGCCAAAGCAAGCTCAGCAATCATATTGGAAGCCTCAATACCGATGATTTGCGCACCAAGCACAAGACCGGAATCTGCATCGGATACGAGTTTAACAAAGCCTTCATTTGCATTAAGCGACATCGCGCGTCCATTGATTGCGAACGGGAATTTGCCAACTTTTACATTATGACCTTTGTCTTTTGCTTCCTTCTCACTGAAACCAACGCTTGCGCATTCTGGATCAGAGAAGCAAACTGCTGGTACACATTTGTAGTCAATTACACTGGATTGACCCGAAATGGCTTCAGCTGCGATACGGCCTTCGTACATTGCTTTGTGCGCAAGCGCAGGTCCAGCAATGATATCGCCAATCGCATAAATATGAGGAATGTTAGTGCGGCATTGCTCATCAACTTCAACTAGTCCACGATCGGACAGCTTCACGTTAATAAGGTCAAGACCTAGCTCACCATCCGTATTTGGACGACGTCCAACCGTTACGAGCAGGTAATCCGCAGTTACTTTCTCTTCTTTATCGCCAACTGTATAAGTTACAGTAACATCTTTATCTGTTTGCTCAGCACCTTTTGCTTGTGCGCCAGTAATGATATCCACATTCGTGCTTTTTAGTTTCTTCGCAACGATGTTGGACATATCTTTGTCAAAGCCCGGCAAAATTGCATCGGAGCCTTCAATTACTGTAACTTTTGTGCCGAATTTGGAGTACATTTGACCAAGCTCGATACCGATATAGCCGCCGCCGATAACGACAAGGCTCTTCGGAATTTCTGGCAAGGACAATGCGCCTGTTGAAGATACGATACGGCCAGTGAAAGGGAAAGCTTTTAGTTCAATTGGACGTGATCCTGTAGCGATAATGCAGTTTTTGAAACGGTAGCGAGGCGCTTCTTGATCGTTGAATACACGCGCTTCGTTTTCGTTAATAAACATAACTTCGCCTTGGAAATATTGGACTTTGTTTGCTTTCAGAAGAGAAGCAACGCCGCCTGTCAATTTTTTCACGATGCCGTTTTTGAACTCTTGCACTTTAGTAAAGTCAACCTTAGCTTCTCCAACTTCGATACCGAATGCGGAAGCGTGACTGATTGATTCATATTGATGTGAAGCGGAAATAAGTGCTTTCGATGGAATACAGCCCACATTCAAGCATACGCCGCCTACATGTTCTTTATCCACGATGAGTACGTTTTGACCAAGTTGAGCAGCACGGATCGCTGCTACATAACCGCCTGGGCCCGCACCAATAATTAGAGTGTCAATATCTAGGGAAGCATCACCAACAACCATGTCTTATACCTCCATTATGAACAGTTCTGGTTGACCCAGAAGTGTTTTGATGTAATTCATAAAGTTTTGAGCTGTAGCRCCGTCGATAAGACGGTGATCGAAGCTAAGTGAAAGAGCCATTACAGGAGCAGCTACGATTTCACCACCCCGAACAATTGCTTTTTCAGTAATTCTACCTGTTCCAAGAATTGCAACTTCTGGGAAGTTGATAACTGGAGTGAAGAACATACCGCCAGCGGAACCAATGTTGGAAATCGAGATTGTGCTGCCTTTAAGCTCGTTAGCAGCAAGTTTTCCGTCGCGGCCGCGAGCAGCTAGATCACGGATCGAATCAGCAATTTTGAATAGGTTTTTACGATCTGCATCTTCAATAACGGGCACGATTAGGCCGTTGTCTGTATCTGTAGCGATACCGATATTGTAGAATTTGCGAAGAACGATTTCTTGATTAGCTTCATCAAGCGTTGCGTTCAAGATCGGGAACTCACGGCATGCTGCCACAAGAGCTTTCACGATGAACGGCAAGTACGTAAGCTTGGAGCCTTTTTTCTCAGCATAAGGCTTATATTTAGCACGAAGTGCTACGAGCTCCGTTACATCAACTTCATCCATGATTGTAACGTGTGGAGCTGTATAAACCGATTTCGACATTGCGTTAGCAATGATTTTGCGAATACCTTTGAATGGTACGCGCTCTTCCGGACGGTACGGTGTTCCAGCCGATACTGCAGCAGGTTTAGCTTCGCCAGCACCTTTAGCTGCAACTTCTGCGTTGCTTGTTTGTTCAGCTGCAGGAGCAGATGCATCTGTAGCCGCAACAGCAGGAGCGCCGCCAAAACCAGTTACGTCATCACGAGTGATACGTCCGTTTTTGCCAGTTCCGCCTACTTGTGTTAGGTCTACGCCTTGCTCGCGTGCAAATTTACGAACGCTAGGTGTTGCTAGTACAAGACCGCCAGTTGCTTTAGGAGCAGCTGCTGCTTGTGCTGCAGGAGCTTCTGCTTTAGGCGCCTCAACTGCTGGTGCCGCCGCTGCAGGAGCTTCTGCTTTAGGTGCTTCAGCTGCTGCTGGTTCAGCTTGCTCTGGCAATTCGCCTTCTGCATCAATAATTGCAACAACCTCGCCAATGTGGCAAACTTGTCCGTCTTTTACGAGTACTTCGAGTACTTTACCATTTACTGGGCAAGGCACTTCGACGATCGCTTTATCGTTTTGAACTTCCATAATAATGTCATCATCTGTAACCGTGTCTCCGACTTTGATATGCACTTTAATGATTTCGCCTTCGTGCAAACCTTCGCCGAGCTCTGGGAAACGATATTCGAATTTAGCCACCGCTTTAACCTCCTTTAAAAGTTCAGTACTTTGTTAACCGCTGCAGAAATACGAGCTACCGTAGGAAGCCACGCATCCTCAACTAGAGCAAACGGATATACAGTATCCGGACCAGCAACACGCAGTACTGGAGCTTCTAAGTGCAGAATTGCTTTTTCATTGATTTGTGCAATGATCTCTGCTGCTGCGCCAGAAGTTTTTTGTGCTTCTTGAACGACAATAGCACGGTTTGTTTTCTTAATTGAAGCAACGATTGTATCGATATCAAGCGGAAGCAGTGTGCGAAGATCGATAACTTCTACACTCACGCCTGTTTTTTCAAGTTCTTCTGCTGCTTTGACAGCTGTGTGAACCATAAGACCATAAGAAATGATCGTTACGTCACTGCCTTCGCGAACAACATTTGCTTTGCCGATCTCAACTGTATATTCACCTTCAGGAACTTCAGCCTTGAACGCACGGTACAAGTTCAAGTGCTCCATGAAAAATACAGGGTCATTATCACGGATTGCAGAAATCATCAAGCCTTTTGCATCATAAGGGTTTGAAGGAATAACTACCTTGATACCCGGTGTTTGAATAGCAAGACCTTCTAGGGAATCCGTATGCAGCTCAGCCGCTTTAACGCCGCCGCCAAAAGGTGTACGGAATACGATTGGTGAGTTGTAGCGACCGCCAGAGCGGTAACGCATACGAGCAGCTTGGACAAACATTTGGTCAAGCGCTTCATAAATAAAACCTACGAATTGAATTTCAGCGATTGGACGAAAGCCTTGCAAGCCCATACCAACTGCCATACCTGCAAGAGCTGACTCAGCAAGAGGCGTATCAAATACGCGTTCTTCACCAAACTCATCCTGCAAACCTTCTGTCACACGGAATACTCCGCCGACTTTACCTACGTCCTCACCAAAGATGACAACGTTCGAATCACGTTTAAGTTCTACGCGCATCGCATCGCGAATTGCTTCCAACATATTCATTTGAGCCATGATCGTCTGATCCTCCTCTTCTATTGAAAATCGTCCTTTTGCTCTTCCAAGTATTGCGGTGTTGTTTCGAACATGCTATCGATCAAGCCTGCTACAGTCATTTTTTCAACTGCTTCAGCTTTTTTGATGTGCTCAGTTACTGTTGCTTTTGCTTCATCTTTCACACGGTTTGTGTCTTCTTCAGTCCACAAGCCTTTTTTCTCTAGATATTTACCGAAACGAACAAGCGGATCTTTTAAAGCCCATTCTGCTTCTTCATCTTTTGTACGGTATTTAGTCGTATCATCCGCCAAGGAATGCGGACGGAAACGGTAAGTTAGAAGCTCAATCAAAGTAGCGCCTTCGCCATTTCGGCCGCGCTCTGCTGCTTCTTGAACAGCTTTGATAACAGCTAGTACGTCCATACCATCCACTTGAACACCTTTGATACCAGCAGCAACAGCTTTATGTGCAACAGACAAAGCGCCTGTTTGCTTGGAGTAAGGTGTTGTAATAGCATAGCCGTTGTTTTGTACAACATAAATGACAGGCAGCTTATAAGCGCCTGCGAAGTTCATGCCTTCGTAGAAGTCGCCTTCTGACGAACCGCCGTCGCCTGTATAAGTGATAGCTACACGTTTTTCATTCTTTTTCTTAAATGCCATTGCTACGCCAGTTGCGTGCAATACTTGTGCGCCAATAATGATTTGAGGCATTAGAACATGTACATCCTCAGGAATTTGACCACCTTGTTGGTGTCCGCGAGAGTATAGGAAAGCTTGGTATAATGGCAAACCATGCCATACAAGCTGTGGCATATCACGGTATCCTGGGCAAATGAAATCATCTTTGTTTAGCGCGTATTCGCTGCCAATCATTGATGCTTCTTGACCTGATACTGGAGCGTAAAAGCCAAGTCTTCCTTGACGGCCTAAATTAACAGCACGCTCATCCCATGTACGAGTAAATACCATGCGGTACATAACTTCTTTTAATTGATCATCAGACAAAGCCGGCAATAAGTCCGGGTTAACAACTTCCCCGTCGAGTGACAAGACAGATAGCGGAGTTACCGGTTCCGTTTGAACTTCGTATGGCAATTTGCTCATTTTGATCGCTCACCTCAATCGAAATATTTGAAAATCGTTTACCTCTGTTATAGAATTATTATAAACCTGTTTAATGAAAATGGTCAAAGCAAAAAACATAAAAACCGTTGTTTTTTCGCTGATTCTCATCATTCTTTTAAGAAATTGTATATGCTACAGACTTTATTTATTAGTATAACAGCATAATACAACAAGACAGAAATAGATGTGATTCCTTTGATTGTCTTTCTATTGTTTACCCACAACAGATGTTTTCCATTCAATAAATTAAGCCGATAGGAGAGAAAGAAATGACAGATGAGCGATATTTGAAGAGAACAATAGTAAAGGAAACCGTGCCAAGCCGATATTTGGCTGAACAAAGCCGCAATTTGCGTATCTTTTTGCCGCCAGGTTATAACGAGGTGCTTAGCTACCCTGTCGTCTATTGCCAGGATGGCGAAGATTTTTTCAACTTTGGGCGAATTGCTACTACAGCGACGCGATTGATTTTGGATGAGGGACTTGAGCCCTTCATTATTGTAGGTGTTGATGTCGACAAAAAGCAGCGCACGGAGGAATACACGCCAGATGGCAATCGGCACGAGGCATACATTCGGTTTTTCGCGGAAGAGCTCATTCCGTTTGTTGAGGAGCGTTATGCGGTAAGACAAGACCCAGAGCATCGATTATTGGCAGGCGATTCGCTCGGCGGCTCCGTTTCCTTGCATCTAGCTCTCTCCTACCCGCAGCTATTTACACGAGTTATGTCATTATCAGGAGCTTTTTATGGCGTATCCCTAAATATTATTTCCGCAGCAGGAGACCTTAGCTGGCTCAATATTTATATGATTGTTGGTCTGCAAGAGGATGCCTATGAAACGGACCGTGGCGTATTTGATTTTGTAGCTTTGAATCGCAATGCCAAGGCGCTGCTCGAACTCAATCAAGCTACTGTCTTCTATGAAGAAAAAGACGGCAAGCATCAATGGGGTTTTTGGCAAAAAGAGCTTGATAAAGCTCTCGCCTATTTCATTGAGGTTGAATAATTAAAAGCAAAGCTGTCCAGCAGGCTCCTTACGGAACTGTTGGACAGCTTTTTTAATGAATTTATTCATTTAATTGCAAATCTGCTTTTACCCGTTTGAGAAGCTCCTTGCATCCGCTGTCGACTAACTCATAAACGAACGGAAAATTGTTTTCATAATAAGGATCAGGCACATCGGCTATTCCTTTTGCAGGCAGCAGCTCCATAAAAGTAAACAATCGCTTGGATTCCTCTGCTGTAGCTTTACCTTCTCCAAAAAACAGCTTGCGAACATCTCGTAAGTTGTTTGTGTCCATACATACGATATAATCAAACGTGTTGTAGTCATCAGGCGTAACTAATCGAGCTTTCATACCTTGATGTGAAATTTGATGCTGATCCAGTTGATCCCTTGTGCCCTCATGCGGCGGATGACCCAAATGCCAGTCACCGGTTCCTGCGGAATCAACCATAATTTGATCTGTCAATTTTGCTTGCTCTACCTGATGGCGCATAACAGCTTCAGCCATTGGGGACCTGCATATGTTTCCGAGACAAACAAATAAAATGCGAGCTTTCATGATATTCCTCTTTTCTGCTGTTCATTAGAAGTATGAATATGTAACGTGCGTCTTGGCAGCTTCCACTTGAAATAGACAGATAGCATGCGGAAGCTAATAATAATAACGAATAAAACCAAGAGCTCCAAGGTTGATTTTATCCAACCTAGTCCAATCGCGAGACCTGCAAGCATGGCCCATACGGCATAAATTTCATCTTTTAGCACAAGCGGCTTGCGGCCTGCCAGCACATCGCGAATGATACCGCCGCCAATCCCTGTCAGCATGGCAGCCACAAGGACCGCACTGAGCGGATGCTTCATTTGCGTCGCATACAGCGCTCCTTGAATAGCAAAGGCTGATAACCCAATCGCGTCAAAAAACGCCTCGCTCCGCCGCCAGCGCTGAATCCAGTCAACAGGCAATAGAAAAGCAATCGTCATGGCAATGATAGCTATTTTGAGCAGGTATCCTTGATTCCAAAGCGATGTAACTGGCATACCTATCAACAGATTACGCACGACACCGCCGCCAAATGCTGTGACAAGTCCAAGCACGAACACACCTAGTATATCGTATTCTTCCTCCATAGCGACAATCGCTCCGCTGACTGCAAAGGCAATTGTTCCGATAATGCTAAAAATACCAAAAATGTCCATACTCACAGCAAATGCTCCTCGCTTCCCGTACATGAACCGATCAATGCACCTTGACTTTCAATCATCATTTTAGCTGGGAGGATGTGGATACGCAACGACAAATTTCGTGAATTTCATCCGTTTAGCCATACAGTTATTCCACTCCTCTAGTTTTTATAGAACAAAAGGCATTATACTGGAGTGAATTACATTAGATGTCGCCAAAAAGAAAGGAAAATTCATCATGCATCCTCGCATCGTCATATGCACGGGCGGCCAGCTTGGCGCCTGGGCACTTGCACATATAAAGCCCGATGATCTGCTGATTGGAGCAGACAGCGGCGCTCGCTTCCTCATTAAGAACGGACGACGACCAGATATTTCGATCGGAGACTTTGATTCCGTATCAGAAGAAGATTTGTTAGAAATTCGAAAAAATAGCGGTCAAACGATAGCTTGTGACCCCATCGACAAAAACTACACCGATACGGAAATGGCCATACGTCTCGCTTTGGACTTGCAGCCTACTGAAATCATTTTAC